>JBGSLI010000545.1:0-1831 GCA_041740775.1 Alteraurantiacibacter sp.
CTGCGCATCATCGTCGGCGGGCAGATCCACACCGTGCTGCGCTGGCTGAGCGCTCTCCCCGATGCGCTGATTCGCGCCCGGCCCATGCTCTGCACCGTCCACGCCCTCGCGCTGTTGTTCACGAATGAGTTGGGCGCGGCCGAGGCCCGCCTTCAGGAAGCGGAACGTGGGATTGTGGCCGATACACCAGCCGACCAAAGCCAGCTCATCCAGGGCCGCGCCGCCGCGATCCGGGCCAATATCGCCCGCTACACCGGCGACCTCGCCGGCTGTGTGGCCTATGGACACGCGGTGCTGCGCCTGCTGCCGGAAACCGAGACCATTGCGCGGACGATTGCCAACCTGCATGTGGCGCGCACCTTTCGCGTGAGCGGCGATGTGCGGGACGCCGCGGAACGGCGCGCCAGCGCGGTGATTGCACCGTTCGAGGCTGCGGATAATCTGTTGGGCACGCTCGCGGCGATCACCAATCTGGCTCGCTTGCAGGTGTTGCAAGGCCGGCTCCAGGCGGCGGCGGCCACCTATCGCGAGATGACCCAGATCGCAGCTGGCACTGACCAGCCACTGCCGAGAACGGGCGATCATCTGCTCGAAGGTCCGGCCTATTATGCCGGTATGGGCGATCTGCTGCGCGAGTGGAATGATTTCGACGCGGCTGAGCAGCACCTGGCCCAAGCCATGGCGCAGTTGGGCAGTCGGCTGGTGGTGGACGCTGAGGATGTGGCGCTCGGCTATCTAGCCCTGGCCCGCCTCCAGCACGCGCGTGGAGAATACGCCACCGCACAGCGGACGCTGGCAACCTATATCGACTTGGCTCGCCAGCGCGGCTTTGTGGCCCACCTGATCGCACGCGGAACAGCGGTGCAGGCGCAGTTCGCACTGGCGCAGGGTGATGTTGCCGCAGCCGTCGCCTGGGCGGACGCCAGCGACTTGAACGTTGCCGATGAGTTCAGCTTCCCGCGCGAGGCGGAGTATCTGATCTTGGCGCGGGTCTGGATTGCCCAGGCGAGCAACGAGTCTAATCACGCCTTGTACCAGCAAGCACTCGATCTACTGGCACGGCTGCTGGCAGATGCTACGGCGAAGGCGCGGCTGGGCAGTGTGCTCGAAATCTTGATCGTGCGTGCCCTAGGACAGTGGGCACAGGGGATGCCGAGTGACGCGCTGGCGACGATCGCCCAGGCGCTGGCGCTCGCCGCGCCCGAAGGCTATATCCGCCGCTTTGTGGATGAGGGCACACCGATGCTGACCATGCTGCACGCCGCTGCCGCACGCGGGATCGCGCCGGACTACCTCACCCGCCTCCCGGCGGCCTTCCCGGCAACGCTGACAGCCGAGCGTGGACCGCGCAACGTTGCCTCGGCCAAGCTTCCTTCCGCAGGCTACGTTCCGCCTTTGGTCGAGCCCCTCAGCCAGCGCGAGTTGGAGGTGCTCCGCCTGATTGCCATCGGCAAATCCAACGCCGAGATCGCGCAGACCCTAGTGATCGCCCTCAGCACCGTGAAGACCCACACCAACAGTATTTTCGGTAAACTGCAAGTCACCAGCCGCACCCAGGCGCTTGCGCGCGCCCACGCCCTGCAATTGATCTAGCCCCAACGCCTCTCGAACGGAAAACCCACCCACCATCCTCCACCAACCCACCTTTAGCTGGATGCGGCTCCACCCCCGCGTCCGCTATGCTGTGCCTATCGTTGAATTCGGACATACGGTAACCGAATCCGAAAAATCTCAGGAGAAAACCTTATGCAAGCGATGGTCTATCACACCTATGGTTCACCCGATGTGCTGAAACTGGCAGAAGTACAAAAGCCGGTCCCGCAGGATGATC
>JBGSLI010000546.1:0-1833 GCA_041740775.1 Alteraurantiacibacter sp.
GCGGATGCCCGGCGGCGCGGCGCATACCGCCTGCACCGCATTGACCGCGCGGTGCGCCGTCAGCCCCGGCGTGAAGGCGGCATAGTCTTCGGGCGCGACGGGGAAGGTGATAGCGATATCGAGCGGCGTGTCGCCTTCCACCCGGATGCGCCAGCCCGATTCGCGCAAGTCCCAATCCTGATGCGCGATCCGGTTGGTGGCATACCAATTGGCGCGAAAGCGCAGACGCGGCCTGCCACCTGCAATCCCGGCGATGGTGATCCGCTGGGCGGCGATCGTGCCCTTTTCGATGGTCCCGGCGGCGATCTGCACCGTCTCTGCGGCAGGGGAAAATTCGCCGCCTGCCTCCCAGCTGTCGATGGCGATTCCGCACGCCTGCGCCACCTGTGCCAGCGAGGCGGCGAAATCGCCCTTCAGATGTTCGGCACGCTGCGGCTCGAAATCCCGCATTGGCTGGCCAAAGCCCATGATATCAAACAGCAATTGTGGCGAATTGCGCGAGCCGACATCGCCGAATTCGTCGATCGTCAGGCAATCGAGCCGCCGCGAGAGCGAGAGCAGCGGGATCGCCAGCGCCTCGGTAACAAAGCCGGGGCTGGAACCGGTACTGTAGATCGATGTGCCACCCGCGCGGCAGGCCTGTTCGATCCGCGCGCGGGCGGATGGCTCCATCATCGGCGGATGGTGGAAATCGCCGCGCGTGGTGACGATATTCTTGCCCGATGCCAGCAGGCGGCAAAGCTCGTCGAAATCGGTTCCCTGCCGCATGTAGAGCACGCAATCGGCCTCCAGCGCGCACAGCGCATCCCCATCACCGGTAGCGGCAATGCCGGTGGCAATGCCAAGCCCGCACAAATCGCCCGCATCGCGGCCCAGCTTGTCGGGCGAACTGACCCACAGCCCCGCCAGTTCCATTGCCGGATGCTCGATTACCGCGCGCAGCGATCGCGCGCCGATATTGCCGGTGGCCCATTGGATGATCTTGAGCGGTCTGTTCACGGGGCGATAAATCCTGTGTCGGCGCCCTTGGGATCGGGCGATTCGGAACGCCAGCGGACCGAACCGAACGGCCGGTCCAGCCGCCGCCTCACGACCAGCGGCGCCCCCTCGATCAGATATTGCCCAACCGCTTCCTGCGCCGCGCGATCGTCCAGCGTGTGCCGCCCGCGCAGGCGCAGATAATCGGCCCAGGTCAGGCATTGATAACGCTCGGTCCACAAGGTGGGATCGGCGATATCGCGCGCGATCGACCAGTCATAACCGCCGTTGCGCAACCGCAGCGGGCGAAATTTCAGCGCCTGGTTATAGAAATCGCGGGCATCGGCCTGCGCCACGCGGTAATCGATCTCGATCACGATCGGGCCCGATCGCAGCGTGACGGGCAGGCCAATCTCCGGCTCGAATTCCAGATCCACCGCGTCGGTTCCGCCGGGTGATGGTTCGCGCAAGGGCAGGATCGGCGTCAGCAGCAGCAGCAGGAACATCGCGCAGCCCGATCCGATCACCGCGCTTTCGACCGACCATGCCCCCGCCACTTCGCCCCACAGCCACGCGCCAAAGGCGATGCCGCCGGTCATCGCTGCGGCAAACAGCGACAAGGCGCGGGCCAGCACCCAGCGCGGGGCGGAAAGCTGCACGGCAATATTGTAAAGCGCAATTACCAGAATATTGGCCGCCCCGATCACGAACAGCGCGGCGCAAGTAAGCATCAGGCTGGTGCTGAAGCCGATCACGATCAGCCCGCCACCCGCAATCGGAATCAGCAGCAAGGATGCCTTTTCGGTCCCCAACCGCGCGCGCAAACCGCTTACAAACAGCGCGCCGCACACCGCC
>JBGSLI010000547.1:0-4296 GCA_041740775.1 Alteraurantiacibacter sp.
CTGCGCGCTGTGCCTGCCCGGCTGGCCGGGCTGGCACTTCGCATCGGCCGCGCCCACCACCACAAACGGGGGCAGACCCAGTTCCTCCCGCCGGGAAACAATCTCGGCGATAATCTCCGGACCGATCCCAGCCGGATCACCCAGCGAAACGGCGAGCGGAGCGGTCACGCGGTCAATTGTATTCGATCACAGCATCGCGGCGAAGATCGCGCAGATAACGCTGTGCGCGGCGGTTGACGCGTTCTTCCTCCAACTGATCCATCAGCACCTCCACCGACGGGCCGAGCACTTCCTGCGGATCGTCGCGCCCGCACAGCATCAGCACCCGAATGCCGTCGGTCAGGTCGCCGAACGGCGGCGTGACCTGGCCGACATTGAGCTGCAACAGCACGTTCTGCAAAGCTTCGGGCAGCGCGCGCACGGGAATTTCGTCATTGTTCACCGTGCTGGCGCCGATCTCCGCCGCGCGGGCATCGGCATCGCCGCAACCGTTCATCGCCTGCACCGCATCGATGAAGGCGGTGCCGCGCTGTTCGGCCTCGGCCTCGGTGATGTCGGGCGGAAAGGCGATGGCGATCTGCTTCAGGCTGAGCACGGCATCGCGCGGATCGGGCATGCCGATCTGGCGCTGGTCGATCATCAGCAGGATGGAAAAGCCGCCGGGAATTTCCAGCGGGCCGACCAGCTGGCCCGATGCCATCTGCGCGGCGGCGGCTTCCAGCGTCGGCTGTTGCACCTGGCCAAGGCGGATCCACCCCAGATCGCCGCCGACAATCGCGCTCGATGCTTCGGAAAACTGCCGCGCATAGGCAACAAAGCTGCCGCCTTCGCGCAGCTGGTCGATGATCTGGTTGGCGTTGGCCAGCACTTGCTGGCGGTTGGTCTGATTGGCCGAAAGAAAAATTTCCCCCAATCGGTATTCGGTGGTGCCGCGCGATTCCTGCAACCGTTCCCACAGATCGGTCACTTCGCCTTCGGACACGTTGACAAATGGCGCGACATTGCGCCGCAGCAGCCTGTCCCACGCCAGTTCGCCCTCGATCTGCCGCTTGATCGAGCGCGCGGAGGAGCCGATCGAGGCGAGGAAGGTGTCCATTTCGGCCACGCTCATCCCGCGGTTCTCGACCGCGAAGCGCTCGTAGGACTGATCGACTTCTTCGGTCGTCACTTCCATCTCCTGCGCCGCGGCTTCCTGCACCTGCAGCGTTTCGTCGATCAGATTGCGCAGCACCTGCAATCGCAGCCGGGCGATTTCCTCTGCCGGTAATTCCACATTCTGTGCCGACAGGATCAGCGCCACGCGATGATCGACATCGGTGCCGGTGATGATTGCGCCGTTGACCCGGGCGGTGGCGCGGCGGGTGTTGGGATCATCGGGCTGGGTGATGAAGGAAATATCGTCGGGCAGGTTGAAGGCATCGCTGCCCACGCCTTCCACCTGCGCCTGCGCCGAGGTGGCCATAACCGCGGCGCCGAGACCGGCGACGGCGAGCTGGAAAAATCTGTTCGTGATCGGATTCACCTGTTTCATTTTCCCGTTAACGGCGCGCATTGCCGCGCCCTTCAATGCCGCCGCCTTTGCCCGCGCGCGGCTTAACCTTAGCTTAGCCGTGCTCCCTAGCCAAATGCACCGGCGCTGCCAATCGCGGCGTGCGCAAGGGCTGAAGCCGCCCGATCAGAACCCCAGATTGCGCAGTGCGAAATGGACGCGGAAGCTGCTGCCGCTCTGCGCGTCGGCCAGCTGGATATGATCGCGCCGCCAGGTGAAGCCGAATTCCAGGCTGTCGTCGGCATAGGCGATGCCCAGCCGCGTGCGCAGGGGTTCGAAACCGTCGGAAGTAAAGCTTGGGTCTTCCTCCTGGTCGGTGAGATTGACCACCGCGCTGCCGAACAGCGACCAGTGTTCGGCAAAAGCGATGCGCCCGGCGGCGCGCAATTCTTCGCGATCCTGCAGATCCTCGAAATTGATATCGATATTGCGGTCGAGCCGAAGATAGCCGAGTTCGATATAAGTGCTGGCCGAACCCACCGTTGCGTCCACTTCGTTGCGGCGCACCGCCAGATTGTCCTTGTCGAGCCGGAAACGGTGGGTGAAGGCGACGAAATCGTTGAAGCGCACTTGCGTGCGCCCGACGAAATCGGAAAACTGCTCGTTCAGCCCGGTGCCGTCGGGAAACAGCACGTCCTTTTCGCTCAGCCGGTAGGACTGGCCGAAAGTGCTTTCGATACGCAGGCCCGGCAGATTGGCCTGCCAGTCCAGCCCGTAGGTCAGCCGCACGCCGTCTTCCACCCGGTCGTATCCGGGAAAGCGGTTGAGCGCGAACAGGTTGGTATCCTCCAGATCGATAGCGCGCGAATCCTCGTTGGGAATGGCGAGATTGCGGATATCGGGCGCGGCCACCAGCTGCACGCGCGGCTTGAGGATCTGCGTGCCGCCGGCAAATTCGCCGATGAAAGGCCAGGCCAGATCCACCGCTGCGATGGCCACGCCGCGCGCCTGCCAGCCGCTCTGGCCGCGATATCTCGTCGTGCCGGTGAGCTGATTGTCGCCTGAATGATAGATATCGCCGCGCACCAGCCCGGTCAGCGTCAATTCCTGCCCCCAGGGGGTAATCCGTCGCAGATCCCATTGCGCGCGGGTGAAGGCGCGCTGCGTATCCTGCCCGTCGCTGCGGGTGATGGCGAGCGAATTGGCCTGCAATTCCACCTGCCCGCCAAGCAGCGGGTCTTCCAGCCGATAGCGAGCATCGATCAGCGGCAGCGCCAGCGGGACATCGCCCTGCTCGGTGCTTACCAGCAGCGCCTGCGTGGCCCAGCCGGCGATGGAGACGTAGGAATTGTCGTCGATCCGTTCGAGTTCGATAACCGAACGGATGCGGTCCTCGCGGCTGATATCGAAACGGCGCAGGAAGGTGCGGTCGCTGGCGAGCCGGAGCGAGCCGCTGGCAGTCCAGTTCTCGTCCAGCTGGAAACGCCCGTTGGCGGCGAAATATCCGCGCATGTCGCGCTGCGAATTGGGGACGGTGGCATTCAGCGGGATGCGCGATCCATAGGTGGCATAGCCGGTAATCTGAAACGCGCCTTTTTGCGTCAACTGGCGATATTGCGCGGAAGCCATCGGTGCAGCGGAAGTATAGACAAAACCCGTCAGCGTCAGATCGCGATCTTCGGCCAGCCGCAGATAATAGCTGTCAGAAATCTCGATCCCGTTGGAAGCGGTGATGCCGATATCGGGCACCAGCAGCCCGCTGCTGGCTCTGCCGTCGGCGCGCAGCGCCAGGCCCGGCAGCGGCAGGACGCGCGCGCCGAACAGTTCGAAAACCGCACCCGAAAAGCGGATGCGCGCGGTCTCGGCATCATACCAGACACGATCTGCGGTGATCCGCCAGCTGGGGCTTTCGGGGCAGCCTCCGCCATCCAGCGCCGGGCAACGCGAATAGGCTGCGCGGACGAGTTCGATATCGCCATCGGCATTGCGCGAGGCCTGTTCCGCCGCCAGCCGTCCGCCCTGGCGGAAGGCGAGCAGCAGATTGCTCATCGCGCCCGCTTCCAGCTCGTCGGTCAGCGTCAGCCGGTCGGTGAAAAGCTGGTTGCCGTCCTTGTCCACCAGCCGCACCGTTCCGGTTGCGACGATTTCCCCCGAAGTGCGGTTCCAGGTGATAGCATCGGCGCGCACCGACTGGTCGCCCGAACGCAACACCACATCGCCCGATGCGGTAATGGTGTCGGTATTATCGTCATAATCCAGATTATCGGCTTCGAAGGCGATCTGCCGCTGGCCCGCCGCATTGAATTCGGGCACCGCAACACCATCGGGCGGCGGGGTGGCTATCGTCCCGGTGCGGCCTGCATCGTCCTGCGCATGGGCAGGTGAAACCACGCCCGCCAGCGCGAGGATCGCTCCGCCGGTGACCAGGGTTTGACGCAACAGGCAAAGCGGCACATGAAACGAGCCGGGGAAGCGACCGGGGAGCATGGCTTGCCTATCGCACCGTGCGCCCCTAACTGCAACGCCAGCTTTGCACCGCGCCGCGCGGTGCCGCAAATGCACCACACACCAGCCCGCGGGAGCATCCATGAACATCGAATTTCGCCCCAACCTCGATTCCGCAACCCCGCGCCTTGTGGCCCGTGTGGTGGAGCAGGACCAGCTTCCCGCCGATCTGCCGCGCGCGGCGGCCGAAGGCGCGGCCGCATCACGCTTCACCGGCAAGCCGGGACAATTGTTCGACGGTTTTTACGAAGAGGCAGGCAATATCGTCCGCTTCGCACTGGCGGGCGCGGGCAAGCGCGGCG
>JBGSLI010000548.1:0-9901 GCA_041740775.1 Alteraurantiacibacter sp.
CAATGAGCGGGCGCTGCGCGAAGCCTTGATGAACCTGCAGCGGATGGGCGGCTGAGCCGCCGCCCGCGCCAGCGCCGCACGCTTGTGCAGCGCACAAAACTTGCAAATCACCTTTCCTGTCGCCATGAAGGCCATTCGCGAAATTTTCGTGCAGCCGGGGGCTGCTGATTCGCGTTTCGTTACCGTTGAAACCGGTTCCGGGGCGCGCTATCGGTCAGCCCTGAGATTGCGCGAGCAACAGGAAGAGTGGAAGTTTGACCGAATATCCCGCCGCCCGCGGCCTGTATGACAGTGTGAACGAGCACGATAATTGCGGCATGGGCTTTGTCGCCCATATCAAAGGTATCAAATCGCACGCCATTATCACGCAGGGCCTGGAGATCCTCGCCAATCTCGACCATCGCGGCGCGGTGGGCGCGGATCCGTTGCTGGGCGATGGCGCGGGTATCCTGATCCAGATTCCGGACAGGCTCTATCGCAATTGGGCAAAGGGCGAAGGGCTCACCCTGCCGCCGCCGGGTGATTATGCGGTGGCGATGTGCTTCATGCCGCAGGATGGCGCGGCGCGCGATTTCATCACCGCCCAATTCGAAAAATTCATCACCAAGGAAGGCCAGCGGCTGATCGGCTGGCGCGATGTGCCGACCACGATTGACGGGCTGGGCAAGGCGGTGCTCGATTCGATGCCGGTGATCCGCCAGTGCTTCATCGCGCGCGGCGATAATTGCCCCGATCAGGATGCCTTCGAACGCAAGCTGATCGTGATCCGCAAGCAGACGCAGAACCCGCTGAAGGATCTGGCCGCAAAACATGCCATGCCCGATCTGGAAAAGCTCTACATGCCCAGCTTCTCCAGCCGCACGGTGGTGTACAAGGGGCTGCTGCTGGCCACCCAGGTGGGCAGTTTCTACGACGATCTGCGCGATCCCGATTGCGAAAGCGCGCTGGGCCTTGTCCACCAGCGCTTTTCAACCAACACTTTCCCCAGCTGGCGGCTGGCGCAGCCGTTCCGGCTGATCTGCCACAATGGCGAAATCAACACCGTGCGCGGCAACGTCAACTGGATGAACGCGCGCCGCCGGACGATGGAATCGGACCTGCTGGGGGCCGATCTGGACAAGCTCTGGCCAATCGTCCCGCACGGCCAGTCGGACACCGCCTGCCTCGACAACGCGCTCGAACTGCTCTTGCTGGGCGGATACAGCCTTGCCCATGCGATGATGATGCTGATCCCCGAAGCCTGGGCCGGCAATCCGCAGATGGACCCCAAACGCCGGGCGTTTTACGAATATCACGCCGCGCTGATGGAACCGTGGGATGGCCCCGCCGCGGTCGCCTTTACCGATGGCCGCCAGATTGCCGCCACGCTGGATCGCAACGGCCTCAGGCCCGCGCGCTATTGCGTGACGAAGGACGATCTGGTGTGCCTTGCATCCGAAAGCGGCGTGCTGCCCTTTGCCGAGGCCGATATCGTGCGCAAATGGCGGCTCCAGCCGGGCCGCATGCTGCTGATCGATCTGGAGCAGGGCCGCATCGTGGAGGATGAAGAGCTGAAGGCGCAGCTCGCCAATGCCGAACCGTATGAGGAATGGCTGGAAAAGGCGCAATACAAGCTGGCCGATATCGAAGCCATCGAAACCCATGCCGAAGCGGTGCTCGAACATGAGGTGAGCCTGCTCGATCGCCAGCAGGCGTTCGGCTACACGCAGGAAGATATCGCCAGATTCCTCGAACCGATGGCGGTCAACGGAGACGATCCGATCGGTTCGATGGGCACCGATACGCCGATTGCGGTGCTCTCGCGCCGCAGCCGGTTGCTTTACGATTATTTCAAGCAGAATTTTGCCCAGGTCACCAACCCGCCGATCGATCCGATCCGCGAGGAACTGGTGATGAGCCTTTTGACGATGGTCGGCCCGCGCCCCAATCTGCTGGGGCACGAGGCAGGCACGCACAAGCGGCTGGAAATCAGCCAGCCGATCCTCACCAACCGGGGCATGGAAAAGATCCGCTCGGTCGAAGCCAGCCTCGACGGGGCGTTCCGCACTGCCACTATCGATATCACCTGGGATGCCGCCACCGGGGCCGACGGGCTGGAAATGGCGATCAAGGAAATGTGCTGGGCGGCGACCGAGGCGGTGCTGCAGGATCGCAACATCCTGATCCTGTCTGATCGCGCGCAGGGGCCGGACCGGATTCCCATGCCCGCGCTGCTCGCCACCGCCGCGGTGCATCACCAGCTGGTGCGGCAGGGGCTGCGGATGCAGACCGGGATCGTGGTGGAAACCGGCGAAGCGCGCGAAGTGCATCACTTCTGCGTGCTGGCGGGTTACGGCGCGGAAGCGATCAATCCCTATCTGGCGTTTGAAACGCTGGAGGATATCCGCCGCCGCAAGGCATCCGATCTCACTCCCGAAGCGGTCGAGAAGAATTACATCAAGGCGGTGGGCAAGGGCATCCAGAAGGTGATGTCCAAGATGGGCATTTCCACCTACCAGTCCTATTGCGGGGCGCAGATTTTCGACGCGGTGGGCCTGTCTTCCGCATTCGTGGAAAGCTATTTCACCCGCACCTCCACCACTATCGAAGGCATCGGCCTGGCCGAAGTGGCGAAGGAAACCGTCCGCCGCCATTCGGCCGCCTATGGCGACAATCCGATCTACCGCAACATGCTCGATGTGGGCGGCATCTATCAATATCGCCTGCGTGGCGAGGAACACGCCTGGACACCGGCCAATATCGCCCAGTTGCAGCACGCGGTGCGCGGCGACAAATGGGACCAGTATGCCGAGTTCGCCAAATCGATCAACGACCAGTCCGAACGGCTGCTGACCATTCGCGGGCTGATGGAACTGAAAAAGGCCGACAAGCCGATCCCGCTGGAAGAGGTCGAACCCGCCGCCGAAATCGTCAAGCGTTTCAGCACCGGGGCGATGAGCTTCGGTTCGATCAGCCATGAAGCGCATTCCACGCTCGCCATCGCGATGAACCGCATCGGCGGGCGGTCGAACACCGGTGAAGGCGGGGAAGAGCCCGAACGTTTCGTGCCGCTGCCCAACGGCGATTCGATGCGCAGCCGGATCAAGCAGGTGGCCAGTGGCCGGTTTGGCGTGACTACCGAATATCTCGCCAATTCGGACGATATCCAGATCAAGATGGCGCAGGGTGCCAAGCCCGGCGAAGGTGGGCAATTGCCCGGCCACAAGGTGGACAAGCGCATTGGCGCGGTGCGCCATGCAACGCCGGGCGTGGGCCTCATCAGCCCGCCGCCGCACCACGATATCTATTCGATCGAAGACCTTGCGCAGCTGATTCACGATCTGAAGAACGTGAACCCGGCGGCGCGCATCTCTGTAAAGCTGGTGGCCGAAGTGGGCGTGGGCACGGTGGCCGCGGGCGTATCCAAGTGCAAGGCGGATCATGTCACCATTTCGGGCTATGAAGGCGGCACCGGTGCATCGCCGCTCACCAGCCTGACGCACGCGGGCAGTCCGTGGGAAATCGGACTTGCCGAAACCCAGCAGACGCTGCTGTTGAACGATCTGCGCAGCCGCATCGCGGTGCAGGTGGATGGCGGCCTGCGCACCGGGCGCGACGTTGCCATCGGCGCCTTGCTGGGGGCGGACGAATTCGGCTTTGCCACCGCCCCGCTGATCGCTGCGGGTTGCATCATGATGCGCAAATGCCACCTCAACACCTGCCCGGTGGGGGTGGCGACGCAAAACCCCGAATTGCGCAAGCTGTTCGTGGGCCAGCCCGAACATGTCATCAATTATTTCTTCTTCGTCGCCGAGGAACTGCGCGCGATCATGGCCGAGATGGGTTTCCGCAGGGTGGAGGAGATGATCGGCCGGGTGGATCTGATCGACATGAAGCGCGCCATCCGCCACTGGAAGGCAGACGGGGTCGATCTTTCGCGCCTGCTGCATCAGGTGGAAGTGCCTGCGGGCAAGGCGCTGTTCCATACCGAAAGCCAGGATCACGGCCTTGGCGCGGCGCTGGACAATGAACTGATCGCCGCCTGCCGTCCCGCGCTCGAAAAGGGCGAGGCGGTGCAGATTTCCCGCCCGATCCGCAACTTGAACCGCACCACCGGGGCGATGCTTTCGGGCGTGATCGCCAAGGCGCATGGCCACAAGGGGCTGCCCGCCGAAACCATCCGCATCAATTTTACCGGCACCGCCGGGCAGAGCTTCGGGGCGTGGCTGGTGCATGGCGTCACGCTCGATCTGGTCGGCGATGCCAATGATTACGTCGGCAAGGGCCTGTCGGGCGGCCGCGTGATCGTGCGTCCGCCCGCCGGGGTGGAACGCGATCCGGTGGAGAACATCGTGGTCGGCAATACCGTGCTCTATGGCGCGATTGCGGGAGAAGCCTATTTTTCCGGCGTGGCGGGAGAACGCTTTGCGGTGCGCAATTCGGGCGCGGTGGCAGTGGTCGAAGGCACCGGCGATCATGGCTGCGAATATATGACCGGCGGCGTGGTGGCGGTGCTCGGCCCGACCGGGCGCAACTTTGCTGCGGGGATGAGCGGGGGCGTGGCCTATGTCTATGATCCCGATCGCACATTCGAAGGCCGCTGCAACATGGCGCAGGTGGAACTCGAAGCGATTTGTGCCAATGCCAATGATCCCGACGGAACCGGCCTGCCGCAGCAGCGCCCCTCCACCGTCGATGATTTCGGCATGGGCGATCCGCTCTATCACGATGCCGCGCGGCTGAAGATCCTGCTCGAACGGCACAAGCTGCACACCGGTTCGGCGCGCGCCGCCGCGCTGCTCGATGATTGGGACAATGCGCTGGGCAAATTCATCAAGGTGATGCCGAAGGATTACCGCCGCGCGCTCCAGCAATTGGAAGCCGAGCGCGATCAGGCCGCCAGCGTCGCGGCCGAATAGGATACAGGACAATGGGCAAAGAAACCGGGTTTCTCGAAATCGACCGCAAGGATCGCACCTATGCCGATCCCGCAGAACGGGTGAAGCATTACAAGGAATTCGTGATTCCGCACAGCGAGGATGCCCTGCGCAATCAGGCCGCGCGGTGCATGAATTGCGGCATTCCCTATTGTCACAACGGCTGCCCGGTGAACAATATCATCCCCGACTGGAACCATCTGGTTTACGAAGGCGATTGGCAGAACGCGCTGGAAGTGCTGCATTCCACCAACAATTTCCCCGAATTCACCGGCCGCATCTGCCCCGCCCCCTGCGAGGCGAGTTGCACGCTGAACATCACCGACCAGCCGGTGACGATCAAGAGCATCGAATGCGCCATCGTCGATCGCGGCTGGAAGGAAGGCTGGATCAGGCCGCAGCCGCCCAAACGGCAGACCGGCAAGAGCGTGGCGATGGTAGGCTCCGGCCCGGCGGGCATGGCCTGCGCGCAGCAATTGGCACGCGCCGGACATTCGGTCACCATGTTCGAAAAGGCCGATCGGGTGGGCGGGCTGCTGCGTTACGGCATCCCCGATTTCAAGATGGAAAAGAGCCAGATCAATCGCCGAGCGGTGCAGATGGAGGCCGAAGGCGTCACCTTCCGCACCAGCACCGAGGTGGGCGTCGATATCTCGATGAAAAGCCTCAAGGAGAATTTCGACGCGGTGGTGCTGTCGGGCGGGGCGGAACACCCGCGCCCGCTGGAAATCCCCGGTGCCGAACTGCCCGGCGTGCGGCAGGCGATGGAATTTCTGACCCAGCAGAACAAGCGCAATGCGGGCGACGATGAAACCCGCGCCGCGCCGCGCGGCAGCCTTACCGCTACCGGCAAGCACGTGATCGTGATCGGCGGCGGCGATACCGGCAGCGATTGCGTGGGCACATCCAACCGCCAGGGCGCGGCCAGCGTCACCCAGATCGAAATCATGCCGCAGTCGCCCGCGCACGAGAACAAGCTGCTGACCTGGCCCGACTGGCCGATGAAGCTGCGCACATCCACCAGCCACGAAGAAGGGGTGGAGCGCGACTGGGCGGTGCTGACCAAGGAAGTGATCGGCAAGGATGGGGTGGTCACCGGCCTCAGATGCGTGCGCGCCGACTGGTCCGATTGCCGCTTGCAGGAAGTGCCCGACAGCGAATTTGTGCTGGAGGCGGATCTGATCCTGCTCGCCATGGGCTTTTTGGGGCCGCGCAAACAGGGCATGATCGAACAGAGCGGCGTGGCGCTGACGGCGCGCGGCAATGTCGATGCCGATACCCATGATTACCGCACCAGCGACGCGCAGGTTTACGCTTGCGGCGACATGCGGCGCGGGCAATCGCTGGTGGTCTGGGCGATCCGCGAAGGACGCCAATGCGCGGCCAGCGTGGACGAGGCGCTGATGGGGGTGACCGAATTGCCGCGATAGGCTCAATTGCCGCGCCAGAATTTCCTGACTACGCTGCCATAATTATGGCAAGTCTGCCTTTGCAGGCGAACCGGCCGAGTCGGTTCGCCGTGCGCAGATGCATTCAGGCACAGTGGGGGGGATTTTTGATGGCGACCGTTTGGGGAAAACCGGGCACGGGCGGCGGCGGCTTCGCGGCGGCTTTGGGGCAGCAATTGTCGGTAATGGATGCCGCGTCGCGCAAATTTGCGCAGCAATACGGCAAGACCCCGCTCGACTACGTCAACACGGCAAGGGCTGCCGACAAGGGCACGCAGAAGGCCGAAGTCTCCAAAATGGGCACCGGAGGCACCCGCTACAACGAGCGCAGCAATCAGGGCAAATACTGGACCGAAAACACCAGCCCCACCGACAGCCCGAGCAAGGATGTCGTCGCCTACCATCAGGCCGAGGACAGCGCGAAGTCGCTCGCCAGCGCGGGCAAGCTGGACGATGCGGTCACCAAGGTCGACGAGGCGATCCGCCTGCGCGAAAGATACGAACAGCGCATCGGCCGGACCGATACCGGCCATACGCAGGCGATCACCATGCTGCGCGCACGGCGCAACAGCATGAGCAATCTCTTCGCCAATGCCGGAACCAACGCCAAGGAAACCGCGGCAATCACGCTGGTGCGCACCTTCTATACCGCCGAAGGCTTGACCCCTCCATCGCTCTGACAGCGGCGTGACGGTGGTGCCCAGTCATCAGGCGGGGAGTCATCAGGCGGGGAGTCATCAGACTGTAACAAATATGCTGTGAGTCCGGCGCGAAGGGGGCCGCATGCCGGATTTCCGATTCTATCTCGAACGCGGCAATATGCGCAGCCGCGAGGTCTGCTTCGACCTGCCCGATCTGTCGGTGGTGGGTCACGTCGCCAAGCAGGTTGCCCGGCAATATGCCGCGCGCGAAATCGGCACCGGGCACCTGCAGCTGGCGCAGGATGTCACCGTGCTCGATGGCGATGATGCAGTGGTGGCGCGCTATCCGCTGGCCGATTTCCTCTGCGTGGAATGACGCGCAGCCGATGCCGGGCGCAAGCAGCGTCAGCCGGCCTGCCCGGCGCATCCCACGCAGGTTGCCATGCTCGGATCGTTCTTCAGTCGCCCTGCGGCAATCTGCTCTCCGCAACGCACACACCAGCCCCATTCGCCCGCATCCAGCCGCGCCAGCGCTGCGCCGATGCGGGTGCGTTCCGCCCGGCGGCGGCGTTCTTCGGCCTGCGCCATCGCCTGCTGCTGGATCGCGTCCATTCGCGATAATCGCCCCACACTGTCCTGTTGCAGCGTAACCGGAGCACGCGCCTCCTCCCCCAAAGCATCGTGCCGGGCGAGTTCTTCGAGACGCGCAAGGAGCGCGCGGCGGGCTTCGGCTTCGGTCATGCAGCCAGTCTGCCCAATTTGCCGCCCCGCGTCCATGCTTTCGCCATAAGGCCAATCCTTTCGCCAAACGGATAGCATGAGGAAAGGCTTGCTCGAACGGCATACAAACCCTTTGCCTGCAACTAGTGGCTTGATTATCTGGCGGTTTGCAATTTACAACTCCCGCGAAAACAGGAGGTCAGGCAATGCAGGGTAAGGTTCTCGGATTTTCCGGCGACAGTGGAGCGATCACTGGCGATGACGGATCGCGCTACAATTTCTCGCGCGGAGACTGGAAGGGCGAACAGGAACCGCGCCCGCAAGTCACGGTGGATTTCGTGGTTGGCGAAGATGGCAAGGCGAAGGAAATCTATCCGCTCAAGCGGACGGCTTCGGTAGGCGATCTCGGTGCGGTTATCGGTCGCGGGAGCGAAGAGCTGTCGCGCCTTGCGGCAAGCGAAGGCGCGCAGGACATTGCCGCGCGGATCAAGGCCGCGCCGGGCATTGCCATCGCCGCATTTGTCATTCTTTTCAGCCTGATTTTTTCCTATCTCAATCTCTCACTGTTCGGGGAAAATTCCTCGTCGCTGATCGGGTTTGCCACTCTGGGCAGTTCCGAATTGGGGGATATCGCCGATATCGCGCGGGCAAGGGCTGAAGACACCTGGTTCATGGCCGAGGAGGATCGCAATTTCCTGCGCGGCGCGGCACTGATGTTCGACGGGCTGGGCTGGCTTGCGGTCACCCTGCTTGTGGTTCCCGGTGCGGCCGTTTGGACGATTTACCGGGGGCTGCGCAACAAATCGACGCGGATAAGCGAAATACTCACGGTGGCCGGAATCGGCTGGGCGCTCGTCTATTCGCTGGTTGCGCGGGAAACCGTGGCCCTGCTGGTAGGAGAATTGAGCATTTTCATGTCGCCTTCTGCTGTCAGGGATAGCTGGTCGCTGGGGCTGGGGGGCTATCTGCTGCTGGTGCTGGCGGTGGTTACCGTGCTCAACCTGCTGGGAAAGCTTAGTCCTAAAACGGCAGAGGCCTGAACCTGCCGAGGCATGGAAGGGAAAAGGCAGTTGCCGCAGCGCAACCGGTGCCTGCCTGCTGCTTCGGCGAAGGGCGCTTGCATTTCCCGCCACAATCGCTAATGCGCGCGGCTTCACTGACACGTGATCATCTTCCGGTCTGGCCACAAGGGCTGCCAGGGCTGGTTGGACGTGTCTCTGTCAAAGGAGATGAAAATGCCCAAGCTGAAGACCAAGAGCGGCGTCAAGAAGCGCTTCAAGCTCACCGCCACAGGCCAGGTCAAGCATGGTGTCGCAGGCAAGCGTCACCGGCTGATCAGCCACAATGCGAAGTATATCCGCCAGCAGCGCGGGACCAAGGTTCTTGCCAAGGCCGATCAGGCCGCGGTGAAGAAATGGGCCCCCTACGGTCTCGGTTGACCGGCAGCGCACACAGCAGGAGATAGAATATGCCTCGCATCAAACGCGGTGTCACTACCCGCGCCAAGCACAAGCGGATCCTCGAACAGGCGAAGGGCTATCGCGGCCGCCGCAAGAACACCATCCGCGTCGCCCGTCAGGCGGTCGAAAAGGCTGGCCAGTATGCCTATCGCGATCGCAAGGTCAAAAAGCGCAATTTCCGCGCGCTGTGGATCCAGCGCATCAACGCTGCGGTCCGCCCCGAAGGGCTCACCTATTCGCAGTTCATGCATGGGGTGAAGCTGGCCGGGATCGAACTGGATCGCAAGGTCATGGCCGATCTGGCGATGAACGAAGCGGCAGCCTTCGGCCTCATCATCAAGCAGGCCAGGGACGCGCTTCCCGCCTGACCAGATGACGATCCGAAAATCACGCTGAAATACGCGCTGAAATGCAAAGGGCGCTATCCGAAAGGGTGGCGCTTTTTGTTTGTCCCCCCTAAGCGGTGCCGCATCATGAGCAATGATCACGAACAACAGGCAAACGATGCGCTGGAACGGCTGCACGCGGCGTCCAGCGCGGCCGAAGTCGAGGCGATCCGGATTGAGGCGCTGGGCAAGGCGGGCTGGATAAGCCTGCTGATGAAGACGCTGGGCGCGATGTCTCCCGAACAGCGCCAGAGCGAGGCCCCGCGCATCCAGCAATTGCGCGGGCGGGTTTCCGATGCGGTGGAAGCGCGCAAGGCGGCGCTGGAGGCC
>JBGSLI010000549.1:0-5550 GCA_041740775.1 Alteraurantiacibacter sp.
GGGCAGCACCGCCAGCGGAATCGCGTTCCATTTGCTCGCCATCGCGCAGCCGAGCGCGCCGCCGCACACGATCAGTCGCCAGCGTCCCGCCTCGTTCTCGCGCACCGCGCCCGCAAACATCCACAGCGCCACCATGATGAAGCTCACCATGAACACATCGAGCATGGCGATGCGGGCGTGGACGAACAGAAGGAAATTGCTGGCGACAAACAGCCCGGTCAGCAGGCAGGCGGCGCGGGTCTGGCTGGAAAACCACGCCGCACGCATGGCGGCAAACAGGGCAAGCGTGCCGAAAATAACGCTCGGCAAGCGCCAGCCGGTGGGGTTGTCGCCAAACAGCGCGATCCCCAGTGCCATCAATTGCTTGGCCAGCGGCGGGTGTTCGACATTGGTGGCAAAGCCCAGTTCCAGCACCGCGCGCGCGGCGGGCAGATAATGCGCCTCGTCGAAATAGGGGGTGGTGGGGATGCCGATCCGCACCAGCGCCAGAGCGCCGAAGGTCAGCGCGATCAGGCCGTGCCAGACAATCGGATCGCGGGAATGATCGGGCGGGGTGCTCATGGATTGCCCACGCGATATCGGCGCGCGGGCCGAAGGGCAATTGGCAAACGCGCCTTCGCCTCCTAAACCGCCTGCCGACATGAAAAAGACCACCGGAACCGATCCCGCCATTACAAGCAAATGGCGCCCCGCCACCCAGGCCGTGCGCGCCGGCACCCTGCGATCCGAACACGGCGAGACGAGCGAGGCGCTCTACCTGACCAGCGGCTATTCCTACGATTCCGCCGAGGAAGTGGCCGCGCGCTTCGCGGGTGAGGCGAGCGGGATGCAATATTCGCGCTTCAAGAACCCGACAGTGGAAATGCTTCAGCAGCGCATCGCCGCGATGGAGGGGGCAGAGGCTTGTCTGGTGCAGGCGAGCGGCATGGCGGCGATGACGAGTTCGCTGCTGGCCATGCTGAGCGCGGGCGATCATCTGGTGGCGGGGCGCGCGGCCTTCGGTTCGTGCCGCTGGATTCTGGACAATGTTCTCAACCGCTTCGGCATCAGCCATACGGTGGTGGACGGCACCGACAATGCCGCGTGGGAAGTTGCGGTGCAGCCCAATACCAAGGCGTTCTTCTTCGAAACCCCCGCCAATCCGACGTTGGATCTGGTCGATCTGGAATTCGTCTGCGGGCTTGCCCGATCGAAGGGCATCAAGACCGTGGTGGACAACGCCTTTGCCACCCCCGTCCTTCAGCGCCCGCTGGAATTCGGTGCGGATATCGTCGCCTATTCGGCTACCAAGCTGATGGACGGGCAGGGAAGGGTGATGGCGGGCGCGGTGTGTTCCAGCCGCGAATGGATCGAGGAAGTGCTCAGCCCGTTCCAGCGCAACACTGGCCCCATCTGCGCGCCGTTCAACGCCTGGGTGGTGCTGAAGGGGCTGGAAACGCTGCCGCTGCGGGCCCATGCGCAAAGCGCCAGTGCGCTGCAACTGGCGCAGTTTCTGGAAAATCGCGGGCTCCGCGTTCTCCACCCCGGCCTGCCCAGCCATCCGCAGCACGATCTGTGCAAGCGGCAGATGGTGGCCGCCGGGCCGATCTTTGCCTTCTTCGCGCCTGCCGGGCAGGAACAGGCGATGGCGCTGTGCAACGCGCTGGAACTGATCGATATTTCCAACAATATCGGCGATGCCAAATCGCTGATGTGCCACCCGGCCAGCACCACCCATTACAACATGGGCGCAGAAGGCCGCGCGGCGGCGGGGATTGCAGACGGAATGCTGCGGTTGAACGTGGGGCTGGAAGATGTGGCGGATCTGATCGAGGATCTGGACCGGGCGTTGGGACGGGCAGGGCTGTAACGCCCGCGCAAAAGGCTTGAGCAAAGCGCTGGATTGGCTATTCTTTCGGCTGCATCTGCCGGGGGACGGGGCCATGCGGGGAATTATTTGCGCGATTGCTGCGGCGGTTCTGGCATCAACGCTGGCGATGCCCGCCGGTTATCAGCCCGCCTTCGCGCAGGATACCGCAACTGCCGATAGCGAAATCCCGCCCGAAATCCCCACCAGCGCCTTCGCCTCGCAAAGCGCGCTGAGCGGCGCGCGGCTTTCGCCCGATGGCAGCCGCCTTGCCTTTGTCGTCCGGCGGGACGAGACAACCTATATTTCCGTCTATGACGCAAATACGCGCGAGCTGGTGGACGGCATGAATCTGGGTGAAGAGCAGGATTTCAACTGGTTCCGCTGGGCGGGCAACAATCGCCTGCTGTTTTCGATGACCGCCAGCGATGTGCGTGATCGTTATCGTTATTCGCGCCTCTACTTCATGGATTTCGATCGGCACGCACTGCACCCGCTGATTGGGCCGCGCATGGCATACAGCGGCGATGATCTGGTTCATATCGATCCCGAAGGCCGATACGTGCTCGTCAGCTTTGCCGCCAGCGTGCGCGAAACGCCCACCGTCTGGCGTTTCGATCTGGGCGGGGAGGAGGCACCGCAGCCGGTCAGCGTGGAAACGCGGCAGGACGGGATCGGCGGCTGGGTTGCCGACAATGCCGGCGTGGTGCGGATTGCCGTGGGCGCCGGCCGCTTCGGCCGTGTGCGGATGCGCTATCGTTCGGATGCGCAGGAAGAATGGCAGACGGTTGCCCGCACCAGGCTTGACGATGATGATACGCTCGATCTGTGGGACTTCATGGGTCTGCGCGCGGGAAGCGATCTGGGCTATTCGATCGGGGTTCCCGAAGGGGGCGAGCGGCGGGCGCTGATGGAATTCGATTTCGCCACCGCGCAGCCGGGGCGGATCGTCTTTTCCTCGCCCGATGAAGATGTCGCCTCGGTGTTTTTTGACGACGAAGGCAATCCCGTTTCGGTCGGCTATTCGGGTGACAGCTTCCGCCGCGAATGGCTCGATCCGCAGATTGAAGGCTGGCGCCGCCAGCTTGGGCAGGCGCTGACGGGGCGGTGGATCGACATCATCGATATCGCGCCCGATCGCAGCCGCTTGCTGGTGCTCGAATCCGGCCCCGCCGATCCCGGCGCGCTGTATGTCTTCACCCCCCGGAGAAAGGCGGCTGGATCTGTTCGCCGAATACCGGCCACAGGTTCCTGCCGCGCTGCTGGCCGAGCCGCAGCCGATCAGGTATGATGCGCGCGACGGAACCTCGATCCACGCCTTTCTTACCCTGCCAAGGGGGCGCGTGCCCCACGGCCTGCCGCTGATCGTCCATCCGCACGGTGGTCCCTTCGGCATCCGTGATACAGACAATTATGACGATTGGGTGCAATTGCTCGCCAATCGCGGTTACGCCGTCATCCAGCCCAATTTTCGTGGCTCGGGCGGCTATGGCGCAAGTTTCGAACTGCTCGGCAGTGGGCAGATCGGGCGAGCGATGCAGGATGATCTGGACGATGCGGTAGCGCATCTGGTGCGCGAGGGTATTGTTGATCCGGCCCGCGTGTGCATGGTTGGCGCATCCTACGGCGGCTATGCTGCGGTCTGGGCGGCTATCCGCAATCCTGAAATCTATCGCTGCGCCGCTAGCTGGGCCGGGGTGATGCATTTTGAACGGCAGCTGGCGCATGATAGCAATTATCTGTTCGGGCGCACTCGCGGTCGCCACTGGGATAGCGTGGACGGCGATCAGACCAATTTCGATCTCGACGATGTTTCCCCCGCAGTGCAGGTCGCCCGGCTGACCCGGCCGGTGCTGTTGGCGCATGGGGAAAAGGACAATCGCGTGCCGTTTGATCAGTATCGGTTGATGGCAGGCCGGGCACGCAGCGAAGGCGTGCCGCTGGAAACGCTGGTGCTGCCCGAATCGGGCCACGGCTTTTCCGGCGTGGAGGACGAACAGGCGTGGTTCGATGCGCTTGTGGCATTCCTTGCACGGCATAATCCCGCCGATTGATTCCAAGCCGAGCGTGTCAGGCGGGGCCGTTGCCCGCATTCCTCCATCAGCAAGTTCAGCTCGCGTCTCCCGCCATGCGGATCTGGTTGCGGCCGCCTTCCTTGGCCTGATACAGCGCCTCATCCGCCGCCGCCAGCGCTTCTCGCGGGGTGGCGAAGGCGAAGACATCGGCGATCCCGCCGGAAAACGTCACCTGGCCGAAGGGTTCCTGCGTGCGGCGGTTGACCAGCCTGCGCGCGGCCAGCTGGTTGCGGGCATTGTCGAGCACCGCCTGCGCCTCGGCGGCCGCCATGCCCTGGAACAGCAGCACGAATTCTTCCCCCCCGTGGCGCGCGACATGGCACTTTTCACCCGATACCGTGGCCAGCGTTTCGGCCACCACGCAGATCACCCGGTCGCCCGCATCGTGGCCATGCACATCGTTCACCGCCTTGAACCGGTCGATATCGCAGAACGCCACGCTCAGCGGGTCATTGACGATGCGCGCCTCGCGGATGGCGATTTCCAGCCGTTTTTCGAACGCGCGGCGATTGGGCAGGCCGGTGAGGAAATCGACCTCCGCATCGCGTCGGGCGCGTTCCAGATTGTGCTGCAACAGCGCGGCTTCCTGTTCGGAAACCTTGAGTTCGGCCTCTGCCTTGCGCGATCGTTCGAGCATTTGCCGGGCATAGCTGGCCAGTTCGGTAATCAGTTCGCCCGCATCGGGCACGGTTTCGAGCCGCCCGACATGGCCTTCCAGCGCATCGCCATATTGCCGCGTGGCGGTGCGCGCATTGCGGGTGCTGCGGGAAAAATCGGCCAGCCCGTGATCGAGCCGCTTGGCCAGTTCCTCGATCGAGGTATCTTCATGCGGTTGCGCCTCGGCAATTTCGCGATCGAGCCAGTGCTGATCGATCCGTGCGCCGCCATCCAGCCGCGAACGCACCCGCCGCGCCAGTCCGGGGTTGAGCCCGGCGAAGATGCCGTGGCAGGTGACCAGATTGTCAGGTGTCACTTCCAGCCCGTTGTCGAGAAGGAATCGGGAAATCCTCTCGAGCAGCATGGCGCGCGCGCGGTTGGTCTGGTCGACCAGATCAAGTTGATGTCTATCCTCGCGCCGGTCCTGCCGACCCAGCCCGAACCAGCCGAGCAGGCTGGAGGGGCGATATTCGCTGTCATGATGTGGGTGATGTTCCATGCCCTGCAGGACGGTTTGCGCACGCGGAGCTAAAGCTAGTCATCACTACCTATCCGCGCGTTGGGATTTCTTCGGGCGGCGTTACAGTGCCTGCGCGGCGGCATTAGAGTGCCTGCGCGGCAGCGTTATAATACCTGCGCGGCGGCGTGGGCGCTGGCCCAGGCCCATTGGAAATTATATCCGCCCAGCCACCCGGTCACGTCCACCGCTTCACCGATCACGAAAAGGCCGGGAAAATTCCTCGCCTCCATCGTCTTTGATGAAAGTTCGGCGGTGGAAATGCCGCCTGCGGTAACCTCTGCCTTGGCAAAGCCTTCGCTGCCGTTGGGGTGAAAGCGCCAGGCGGCCAGTCTTTCTTCTGCTGCGCGCAGCACCTTGTCCGGCGCGTTGCCGATATCGGCGGGGATGCCCAGCCGATCGGCCAGCACATCGGCCAGCCGCGTGGGCAGAGCCTCGCGCAGCAGGCTTTGCAA
>JBGSLI010000550.1:0-6535 GCA_041740775.1 Alteraurantiacibacter sp.
GCGCGGAAAGTTCTGCCGCCACCAACGCGTTCTGCCCCAGTTCGATCCCGCCCGCCACACAGAGCAACCCCAGCCAGATCACCCACAGGCTGCGGCGGGGCCACGCCAGCGGGGTGATGATGCCGAACAGGAAGAAGGCCACGCGGTGCGCCTCATCCCCGCCCAGCCCGCCCTGCGCGGGCGAGACGAGCGCGACATAAAGCATGGCCAGCAGGCCGCCTGTCCAGATGGCAATGCGCATCATCTTTATGGTAACGGGTTCACCTGAACCTGCGCCAGACGGCTCATCAGGATCGCGGCGCGCTGCGCCTGGCGGGTGATGCTGGCCAGATCGACACTTTCCCCTTCGGCATGGCTGCCTTCGCCCGCCGCGCCCATTCCTGCCAGCGCGGCATCCACCAGCGGGGCGACAAAGCTGATATCCGCCGCGCCCCTGCGGGCAGGCGGGAATTCCGCCATCGGTGCCAGTCCAAGATCGGCGTTGATCGCGTTCAGCTGCGCCAGCAGATCACGATTGCCCGGCGTCGGCTCCATCGGCGGATAGCCGAATTCGAAGGTTATCACGGCATCGGTGCCGGGCAGGTTCGCGTCCACGATCGCCTGCATCGCTTCGGCGGTGCGCGCGGTCTGTTCCTGCGTCAGCGTGCGCAGATCGCCGCGCGCGATGGCGGTGGAGGGAATGATGTTGGTCTTGCCCTGCGTGGTGGCCGAAAGCCCGTCCGCGCCAAGCTGCGCCGGGGTTCCGCCCGCCATCAGGCCGACATTGTAGGTGAGGTTTTCCTCCGGAAGTTCGCGGCGGAAGGCATCGAGAATGCGCGCCATCTCATATATCGCGCCATAGCCCGCGCTATCGTTGAAAATGCCACTGGAATGGCCGCTGCGGCCGCTGGTTTGCAACTGCCAGCCGTTCGAACTGCGCCGCGCGACAACGCCGTAATCGCGCCCGCCTTCTGCCGATAGTCCTTCAAACCCCAGCGCCACATCGGCCCATTGCCCCGCCGCGATCAGATCCGCGCGCGCGATATCCAATGGATCGCCAGCATCCTCCTCGTCGCCCGTCATGGCGACGATGATATTGGCGCCCTCCAGCGTGCCCGCAGCGTGCATCGCGCGCAACGCGGCAAGGATCACCACGATCCCGCCCTTGTCGTCCACCACGCCGGGGCCGGTGGCGCGGTTGCCATCGCGAGTGAAGGTCTGGAAGGGTGAAGAAGGCTCGAACACCGTATCGAGATGCGCGATCAGCAGGATCTTCGTGCCGCCCGGATTGCCCTCATGCCGCACGAACAGATGCCCCGCGCGGCCGGCGGCGGATTGGTCGATCCATGCGGTGGTGAAGCCAAGCGCGGCGAATTCGGGCGCGATCAGATCGGCCACTGCACGCACGCCCGCGTGATTATGCGTGCCCGAATTGATGTTGGTCATCGCTTCAAGCAGCGCGACATCCGCCTCGAAATGCGCCTCGACGGTGGAGACGATGACCTGTTCGGGCGGTGCGAGTTGTGCAGCGGCGGGAGTGGCGATGAGGGCGAGCGCCGCGAGCGGCAGGAAAAGGGCTGAACGCATGGCTTATCTAGCCGTTGCGCTGGCTGGCCTGTCAAGGCGTTGCGCGAAGTACCAATTTTTGGTAACAGCGACGCCATGGGAAAGAACACCTCTATTTCGCTCGGCGATCACTATGAAGAATTTGCACGCCGAAAGGTCGCCTCAGGCGAATTCGGCTCGCTCAGCGAAGTGATCCGCCATGCCATGCGGCGCTACATGGAGAGAGAGGCGAAGCGCGAAGCTCTGGACCATGCGCTCAAGGAGGGGCTGGAAAGCGGCCCGTCAGAGGACTTCGCTTTTGACGATTTCCTACGTGAGATGCGCGCGAATTACAAAGCCAGTTGATGCGCTTCCAACTGCGTCCAGCGGCGCGGCGCGACCTCGCGGAAATCTGGCTGGACACCGCCAAACGGTGGAGCGTCGATCAGGCAGAGAATTATCTGACCGCGATTGAGGCGCGGCTCGGGCGAATTTGCGAGTTTCCCGAAAGCTATCCGGAATTTGTCAGCCAACATGGGTCCTTCCGCAAGGCACCGAGCGGGGAGCATCTGATTTTCTATTTGGTTCACGCTCATTTGGTTGATGTGGTTCGCATTTTGCACAATCGGTCTGACTTCGACGCTTCGCTGTAGCTGGGTTGATGTTCAAATTCACAAGTTTATCAAAAGAAAGGGAACTGGGGTCCGCTCCATCAACGAAGCCTACTGTCCGTGAGAAAATCGAAAGCCCACCAGTTTTCTCCAAGGTAAAGAGGTCGAAAGAACTCTACGGTGATATAGCAGTCGAACGGCGATACAGCCGCCGACAATTGAGCTCTAGTCGAACACCAATTCCAAATTTTTCGTTCAATTCCCCTAAGTCTGTGCAGTGCATTACCGCGCCCAAACTCTTTTGAAAGCTCCTGTCGAACCATACGAATATGAGTAAGCAGATCGCAGTGGTCACATTGATGCGTGATCTTCACCTTGGGGCTACCTGGCCGCCAATGATAATACTGGGCAGAAAAGCTCAGATCAGCCAATTCGATGTAACCAAGGTCAAGGATATCATCGCCTTTGGACGATGCGAACTTCTCTCGAACAGCGTCGAGCGAATCCGAGGCCTTGATCCCTAACCAAAGTTCGTCCGGATCCCTCAATAAACCCGCTTCTTCGGCACGATATACTCCGCATCGTCGGTGAGCGTGTATTCGTGTACCGGGCGGTAATCGATTTTCACCTCGCCACCCGAACCGCCCCAGCCTTCAAACCACGCCACGGTGTGCTTCATCCATCCGGCATCGTCGCGATCGGGGAAATCCTCATGCGCGTGGGCGCCGCGGCTTTCCTTGCGGTTTTCGGCGGAGGACATCGTCACCGCCGCCTGCGCCATCAGATTGTCCAGTTCCAGCGTTTCGACAAGATCGCTGTTCCAGATCAGCGAGCGATCGTGAACCTTCACGTCCTGCATCCGCTTGTTCGTTTCGGTAAGCTGGCGCACGCCTTCGCTCATCAGCGCGGAATCGCGGAATACGGCGGCGTGCTTCTGCATCGTCTTCTGCATTTCGGCACGCACCTGCGCGGTGGGCGAGCCGCCATCGGCGTGGCGGAAGTGATCGAGCCGGCCGAGCGCGAAATCGGCGCTGTCGCCGGGCAGTTCGTCATGCGCGGAACCGGGCGCAATCAGTTCCTTCAGGCGGAAGCCGGTGGCGCGGCCGAACACCACCAGATCGATCAGCGAATTGGAACCGAGGCGATTGGCGCCATGCACCGAAACGCAGGCCGCCTCGCCCACCGCGAACAGGCCGGGCACCACGTGATCGGGATTGCCGTCCGGCCCCAGCGTCACCACTTCGCCGTGGTAGTTACAGGGGATGCCGCCCATGTTGTAATGCACCGTGGGGGTGACGGGCAGCGGCTGGCGCGTCAGGTCCACACCGGCAAAGATCTTGCCGCTTTCGGTAATGCCGGGCAGCCGTTCGGCCAGCACGGCGGGATCGATATGATCGAGGTGGAGGTAGATGTGGTCCTTTTCCGGCCCCACCCCGCGCCCTTCGCGCATTTCCAGCGCCATCGAACGGCTGACCACGTCGCGCGAAGCCAGATCCTTGGCCGACGGGGCATAGCGTTCCATGAACCGCTCGCCTTCGGAATTGGTGAGATAGCCGCCCTCGCCCCGCGCGCCTTCGGTAATCAGCACGCCCGCGCCGTAAATGCCGGTGGGGTGGAACTGCACGAATTCCATGTCCTGCAACGGCAGGCCCGCGCGCAGCACCATCCCGCCGCCATCGCCGGTGCAGGTGTGCGCGGATGTGGCGGTGAAAAAGCAGCGGCCGTATCCACCCGTTGCCAGCACCACGCCATGCGCGCGGAAGCGGTGGATGCTGCCATCATCGAGGCACATGGCTATCACGCCCACGCAGCGGCGGTTGGCGCCCTCGCCCGCCATGATCAGATCGATGGCGAAATACTCGATGAAGAAATCCGCCGCATATTTCAGGCTTTGCTGATACAGCGCGTGGAGCATGGCGTGGCCGGTGCGGTCTGCTGCGGCAGCCGTTCTTTGAACCGGAGGCCCTTCACCCATGTTCTGCATGTGGCCGCCAAAGGGGCGCTGGTAGATCGTGCCATCGGCGTTGCGGCTGAACGGCATCCCGGCATGTTCCAGTTCCAGCACCGCCTGCGGCGCTTCGCGCACCATATATTCGATCGCATCCTGATCACCCAGCCAGTCCGATCCCTTGACGGTATCATACATGTGCCAGGTCCAGTGATCGGGCGAATTGTTGCCCAGCGAAGCGGCGATGCCGCCCTGCGCCGCCACGGTATGGCTGCGGGTGGGAAAGACCTTGGAGATATTCGCCGTCCTCAGCCCGGCCTCGGCTGCGCCCATGGTGGCGCGCAGGCCCGATCCGCCCGCACCCACCACCACCACATCATAATTATGATCGGTGATCGGATAGGCGCGGCCGTTGATTTCGAAAGTGGCGTTACGGGCCATCAGGCGGCTCCTGCAAGGGCGAGACGGGCAATGCAGAACAGGCCGAAACCCGCCCCGGCGAAGGTAAGCAGATTGAGGATCAGCAGGCTGGCAAAGCGGTTGCCCGGCGTGTGGACATAATCTTCCATCGCCACCTGCAGCCCCAGCCGCGCGTGCCAGAAGGTGGTGATGATCAGCAGCGCCAGCATGAAGGCGGGCAATGGCGCGGCGATCCACTTGACCACGGTGGCGTGATCGAGATCGGGCAGCATCACCAGCGAAATTCCCAGAAACAGCAAGGTCACCAGATTGCCCACCGCGGTAAAGCGCTGCACCAGCCAGTGATGCGCGCCTTCATGGGCCGCGCCCAGGCCGCGCACGCGGCCGATCGAAGTTCCGTTACCCATAATCTTTCCTATCGCAGCAGGATGTAGGCCCAGACGGCGGCGGTGAGCACCACGCCAGCCGCCATCGACACCCATGAAAAATTGCGGTTGGTATCCAGATCATAACCCGCGCCGGTATCCAGCACGAAATGGCGCAGGCCCGATGCAGCGTGGTTGAAGAATGCCCAGGTCAGCCCGATCAATATGACAAGACCGGGTGGAGACCCCATCCATTCGGCAAAACTGGCGTAATAATCCGGCCCGCTGGCCAGCGCGCCCAGCCACCACAGCAGCACGAACAGCCCCACCACCGCCATGCCGCCCCCGGAAACCCGGTGAAGGATGGAAACCGCCATGTGCGGCCCCCATTTCCAGATCGAAAGATGCGGCGATAGCGGGCGATTGGCCATGACGAGTCCCGTTGGTTGGAGCAAGCTTGCGCTCCACTTAACGTATGATGCGCGCATGACAAGCGCACCTTTGGTCCAAATGCGGGAACGCACATCAGTGTTTGCCCGCTCGCATACCGGCGCTAAAGCGGCAGCATGACCAATGTTCTCGTTACCGGTAGCAGCCGGGGTATCGGAAAGGCGATTGCGCTGCAGCTGGCAAAGCGTGGCTGCACCGTTATCGGCCACGCTACCAGCGCCAGCAATGCGGCCAATATCGCCGCCGATTTCGCCGATCCTCCTGCCCCGCAGAAATTATGGGAAGAGGCGCTCTACAGGCTCGGCGGGCGAATCGACGTGCTGGTGAACAATGCCGGATTGTTCGAACAAAGCCCGCTGCACGCCAGCGACATCGAATGGCTCGATCGCTGGGAGGATACCTTGCGCATCAACCTCACCAGTGCGGCGCAGCTTAGCCGGTTTGCGGTGCGCCACTGGCAGGAGAGCGGAAAGGGCGGACGGATCGTCCATATCGCCAGCCGCGCCGCCTATCGCGGGGACAGCCCGGCGCACTGGCATTATGCGGCGGCCAAGGGCGGAATGGTGGCAATGCACAAGACCATCGCACGCGGCTATGCCAGGGAAAATATCCTCAGCTTCGCCATCGCCCCCGGTTTCACCGATACCGCAATGGCGGGCGATTACCTCGCCAGCCGGGGCGGTGAAGGCCTGCTCGCCGATATTCCGCTGGGCCGGGTGGCAGAACCCGAAGAAATCGCCGCCATCGCGGTTTTCTGCGCGCTGGATGCCCCGCCCAGCATGACCGGCGCGGTAATCGATGCCAATGGAGCAAGCTTTGTCAGATAGCCGCACCTGGAAGCTCATAGCCCACGCCCCCAAGCCGATCGTGCAGGCGGCGCTGCTGGCGCATGACGAGATCGACGATTGGGACGCGGAACTCGTCATCGCGGGGCGCGAGGTCGCCGAAGATCAGCCCGACGATTGGGTGCTCGAAGGCTGGTACCCGCGCAAACCCGGCAAGGCCGAGAAAGCCGCACTGGCCGGGTTGTTCGATGGCGTGCTTGAAAGCGGGGCGCCGAGCCTCACCGTCGAGGAACTGCCGCCGCAGGACTGGGTCACGCTGAGCCAGCACAACGCGCCCCCGATCCGTGCAGGCCGGTTCCATGTCCACACGCCCGACTACCCGGCGGACCCTGACGCGATCGACTTCATCATCCCCGCGTCCCAAGCGTTCGG
>JBGSLI010000551.1:0-15523 GCA_041740775.1 Alteraurantiacibacter sp.
TAAAGACCAGGCCCCCTGCGGCTCGATCGCGGCGCGCGCGGCGGCAACGTCAAACGGATGGCGGGCGATCTGCTGCACCCTGGCGATGATGAAGGCGGCCAGCGGAATGCCCACCACCACCACCGGCAGGCCGAACGCCGCCCACATCGCAAAAGTGATCTCGATTCCCGAAATATCGCGCAGCAGCGCCACCCCGATGGCGTTGGTGGGCGAACCGATGATCGTGCCCAGCCCGCCGATGCTGGCGGCAAAGGCCAGCCCCATCGGCAGCGCGCCCGCCAGCCCGGTCTGCTCCACTACTCCGTCCTCGCGCCCATCTGCATAAGCGGTTGCGCCGCCCGAAAGGATCGCCAGCGCCATCGGCATCATGATCAGCGCGGTGGATGTGTTGGAAATGATGTTGGACAGGATCGCGGCGGCAATCATGAAACCCAGCAGCAGGCCGAAGGCTCCGCCGCGCCCGCCGATCGCATCGAGGATCCAGCAAGCCAGCCGCCGGTGCATCCCGGTGCGTTCTATCGCCAGCGCCAGAAAGGCCCCGCCCAGCAGCAGGAAAATGATCGGCGAATAATAATCGCCCGCCACCTCGCCCGCCGTGCCGCCGCCGAAAAAGGGCACAACGGCAAAGGGCAGCAGGGCGGTGGCGGTGAGCGGGATCGCCTGCGTCATCCACCAAGTCGCCATCCACGCTACCAGCCCGGCGGTGTTCCAGGCGGCGCCCGCCATTCCCGCGGGCGCGGGCAGCAGCAGCGTGAGCGCGAACAACGCCGGACCGAGCCAGAAGCCGATGCGGCTTGCTGTCATTGCCCAGGGCCTTGTCCGGAACCTTGCCCAAGTCCTTTTCGCGTGTTCGCCATTGTTGTTGCCGCATTCGGCAAGACCCAAGCCATGGCGGGCAGCTTATTGCAGCAGCCGGATTGTGCAAGCGGCAACACCGTTCCGCTTCCGGCAGAAATGCGACAAAAGCGTTTCGTAATTGCAACAGTTCTGCGCAATCTTGCGTAATGGGACGAAGATCATGTGACATTTGGGCGTTTTTCGGCGAGCGGCGTCGATGGTGCCGACACGCAAGCGATTGCCCTATCGCAACGGCGGGCAATCTGCCGCTTCTGCCGGACCGATCGAGAGGAGCAGACCATGATATTTTCCCGGACCACCGCGCCGTCGCGGCGCATAACAGCGCTTGCCGCCCTGCTGGCTTCCAGCGCCGCCGTCCCCGCGCTGGCGCAGGATAATCCGGCCGGCGCGCAGGACCAGCAAGACGATGGCGTCATTCTGGTTACCGCGCAGCGCCGCGAACAATCGCTGCAGGATGTCAGCGCATCGGTGGTGGCAGTGGATTCGGCCCGCCTTGCCGAAAGCCAGGTGAACAGCCTGCAGGATCTGCAGACGATCGTTCCCAGCGTCAGCTTCGGCAATGATTTCAACCAGGCCAAGATCTTCATTCGCGGCGTGGGTGCCAACACCTCCACCACCGGCAATGCCACCGGCGTGGCGCTGCACGTCGATGGCGTGGTGGTGGCCCGCGCCGAAGCACAATTGACCAGCCTGTTCGATCTGGAGCGGGTCGAAGTGCTGCGCGGCCCGCAGGGCACGCTTTATGGCCGCAATGCCACCGGCGGTTCGATCAATCTGATCACCGCCCGCCCCACCGCAGATCTGAGCGGCCATGCCCGGCTGACCTATGGCGAGGACAATCTGCTGATCGCCGAAGGCGCGATCAGCGGCCCGATCACCGAAGGCATATTGTATCGCGTGGCGGGCAAGATCGAGGAACGCGACGGTTACGGCACCAATCCGGTAACCGGGGCGGAGATCGATAATCTCCAGCGGCGGATGCTCCGCGGCACCTTGCAGTTCGATTTTACCGACCGCACAAGCTTTACCCTGATGGGCGAATATTTCCGCCAAGATGATAATTCGGGCGCCATCCACTTCCTGCGCGATTCCTTCCCCGGCGTCACGCGTCTGGCGGGCCTTGGCGCGGGCGGCCATGCCGTTGCTCCGCGCGATCTGGCGACCGAGGCCGATGTCGGTGTGGATACCGAAACCTATTCGATCACCGGCACATTCCGCCACGAATTCAGCGATGCGCTGACGCTGACCAATATCACCAATTACCGCGACTTCGAAAGTTCGCTGGTGCAGGATCTGGATCTGTCCGCAGAAATCCAGAGCCTTGCCACCAACGGGCAATCCACCACGGTGCAGGAACGCCGGATCGACAGCGAACAATACAGCAATGAATTGCAGCTCAACCTGACGCTGGACAATCTCGATCTGGTCGTCGGCGGCTTCTATTTCCACGAACGCCAGCGCCCGATCGACAATGTCGGCCTTGCCGCCTTCAACGGCCAGCTATCCAACATTGCCGTTCTCCAAGGCGCGGGGGTTTCGCTGGATGAGGCATTCGGCCTGTGCGGTTTCTCGCCCGATGGCGTGACCGGCGGCACCAGTGTCATCGCGCCCAAGCGGGTGTGCATCCATTCCAATCTGGGCACCGATGCGCTGGCGATTTTCGGCCAGGCCAACATCGGTCTGGGAATGCTGTCGCCCGCGCTCGAAACCCTCACGCTGAAGCTGGGCGGCCGTTACAGCTATGAACAGGTCGATTCGCGCAATCCGGCGATCATCATCGCCCGCGGCGGCCTTGGCCCGGTAATCCGCTTCACATCCGAAGGCACTTTCACCGAACGCTCGTTCGAGGATTTCACGCCTGAAATCGGCCTGCAATGGGATCCCACGCCCGATCTGATGGTCTATTACACCTATTCCGAAGGCTTCAAGGCCGGTTCGGGCGAGAATGCGGCGGGCAGCACCACCATCGTCGATCCCGAAACGATCGAGAACCACGAACTGGGCGTGAAGGCCAGCCTGCTGGATATCTTCACCGTCAATATCTCTGCCTTTTCCTACGATCTGGAAGGCGCGCAGCTGAACAAGACGATCGCCGGCGGACCGAGCGGCTTTACCACCATTTTCGAAAACGCCGCCGCCATCAGTGCCGAGGGGCTGGAACTGGATATCGCCGCACGGATCACCTCGAATTTCCGCCTCAGCGGATCGGCCTCCTATACCGATGCCACTTTCGATGATTTCCTCACGCTCGATCCGCTCAACCCGGCCAATGTCGCAACGCCGGGTTCGCCTGCCTATGATCCGGTCACCAATCCCGATCCCACCGCCTTCGGCGCGCCGGGCGGGGGCAATATCCAGCTGGCCGGAAACCGCGTGCGCAACACTCCCGAATGGGCGTTCAACGTGCATGGCGAATACGACATCGATCTTGCCAGCGGTGCCACCGTCAGCCTGATGGGCGATGTATCCTACAAGGGCCGGATCTTCTTCAGCGAGTTCGAGCGCGAGATCGAGAGTTCGCGGCAATATGCCTTCGTCGATGCCTCCGCGCTCTACCGTTCGCCCGATGATCGCATTTCGGTGCAGTTGTGGGCGAAGAACCTGTTCGATGTCGACCGCAAGAGCAGCACTTTCGCGCTGGCCACCGGGCGGCTGATCGGTGCCACCTATCTGCCGCCGCGCAGCGTGGGTGTCACTCTGGGCTTCTCCTACTAAACAGGCCGCAAGGTCTGATTGCAGGCCATTTGGGGGCGGGCAGGCTTGGGCTTGCCCGCCCTTTTTTGCGTAGCGGGCAGATGCCATGCCGGTGATTTTCGGTTATGGCTGCGCGAAGCGAGGGAGGCGGCAATGGCAGAAGGCAGGGTGACGGGAATTGGCGGGTTGTTCATCCGCTCAAAAGATCCCGCGCGGCTGGCGGCGTGGTATCGCGATCATCTGGGCATCGCCGCCACGCAGAGCGGCGAGCCGACCCCCGATGGCGAATGGGTGTGGATGCAGCAGGCCGGGCCGACCGTCTTTGCCGCCTTCACCGCCGCCTCCGACTATTTCGCCTCCGACCGGCAAATGATGCTGAACCTGCGCGTGGAAGGGCTCGATGCGCTGCTCGCGCGGCTGGAGGCGGCGGCAATCCCCATCAGCCACCGCGAGGCGATGGAAGGCGTGGGAGACTTTGCGCGTATCCACGATGCCGACGGCAATCCGGTGGAATTGTGGGAACCGGCCTGAAAGCCGATCGCATTTCCTGCTGGCGCGAAGGGCGCAGACGGGTTTAACTGGCGGGATGGCTGTCAAAACCATAGCAATGCTAACCGCGGGCGGACTTGCGCCCTGCCTTTCCTCCGCCGTGGGCGGGCTGATCGAACGCTATACCCAGGTTGCTCCCGATGCCCGCATCATCGCTTATCGCAACGGATATGCCGGGCTGCTGACGGGAGACTGGCTGGAAGCGGACGATCAGGTGCGCGCCAGCGCCGCCCGGCTGCACGCCTTTGGCGGCAGCCCGCTCGGCAACAGCCGGGTAAAACTCACCAATGTGGCCGATTGCGTCAAACGCGGGCTGGTGCAGCAGGGGCAGAACCCGCTCGAAGTGGCCGCCCGGCAGCTCGTGAAGGATGGGGTGGACGTGCTACACACCATTGGCGGGGACGATACCAATATCACCGCCGCCGATCTTGCCGCCTGGCTGCGCGACAATGGCTATCAACTCACCGTTGTCGGCCTGCCCAAGACTATCGACAACGACGTAATCCCGATCCGCCAGTCGCTGGGCGCGTGGACCGCGGCGGAACAGGGCGCCATCTATGCCCGCAATATCATTGCCGAACATTCCGCCAATCCGCGCATGCTGGTGGTGCATGAAGTGATGGGCCGCAATTGCGGCTGGCTTACCGCCGCCACCGCGCAGGCGCATCATGGCTGGGTGAAAAACGCGCATTTTGCCGACTGGCCGCACAACGCCGCCGCGCGTTGGGATGTCCATGGCGTATTCCTGCCCGAACGCCCCTTCGATATCGCCGCCGAAGCCGACAGGCTGCGCGCGGTGATGGACGCGCATGACGGGGTGAACCTGTTCATTTCGGAAGGCGCTGGGGTAGCCGAGATCGTCGCTGCGATGGAAGCTGCGGGGGAGGAAGTGCCGCGCGATGCCTTCGGCCATGTGCGGCTGGACGCGATCAATCCGGGCCAATGGCTCGCCAGGCAGTTTGCGCAGGCTATCGGAGCGGAAAAGGTGCTGGTGCAGAAAAGCGGCTATTTCTCCCGCTCCGCCCCCGCCAATGCCGCCGATCTCGCGCTGATCCGGCAATGCACCGATCACGCCGTCGATGCGGCGCTGCGCGGCGAATCGGGCGTGATCGGGCAGGATGAGGAACGCGGCGACACCATGCGCGCGATCGAGTTTGAGCGGATCAGGGGCGGCAAACCCTTCGACGTGACACAAGCCTGGTTCACCGGTCTGCTGCGGGAACTTGGCCAGGAATAATCCGTCCGGTCGGGGCTGCGGGACGCGCGAAAGCTCCGCGTCACGCAAACCGCCGCGCTTCCCGTGCAGCCCGACCGACAGCTTTATTTGGGTGACAGCACCATCAGCATCTGGCGGCCTTCGAGGCGCGGGAAGGCTTCGATCTTGGCGGTTTCGGCCATGTCGTCCTGCACCCGCTTGAGCAGATCCATGCCCAGATGCTGATGCGCCATTTCACGCCCGCGGAACCGCAGCGTGATCTTAACCTTGTCGCCGTTGTCGATGAACTTGTTCACATTGCGCATCTTCACATCGTAATCGTGATCGTCGATGTTGGGACGCATCTTGATTTCCTTGATTTCCTGCGTTTTCTGCGTCTTGCGCGCGGCGTTGGCCTTTTTCTGGGCCTCGTAGCGATATTTGCCGACATCGAGGAATTTGCATACGGGCGGGTTCGCGCTGGGCGAAACCTCGACGAGGTTCAGGCCTGATTCGGCAGCCTGCTCGATCGCTTCCCTGGTATACATCACGCCGATGTTCTCGCCATTTTCGTCAATGACGCGAACCTTTTCGGCCTGGATGAAATTGTCGTATTTCGGACCGGATTTGACCGGCGGTGCCATAGTGCGGCGGGGTGGACGTGGTATGGTTGTGTTCCTTCGATAGTGGTTCTTGCGCGCCCTATGTAAGGAGAAACGCCGGATTGCGCTAGTGGTTCACGCAGCTTCGCGCCAGAGTGGAAATCGTGCCAACCTTGCGCCTGCGGGAATCAGCGCATCCACCGTGCTGGCGGGCTGCAGGGCGGCGATTATCGCCGGGTCCGCCGCATCCATCCCGCCCGTCAGCGCTCCGAAAGCGGGCAGGATCATCCGCCCCGTGCCAGGCTCGCCCGATGCTATTACCGCGCAGCGGCGGCGGATATGGCGCTGGCGCACCCGCACCGCCAGTTGCGGATGGAAATGGCCGGAAAGTTCGGGCCGCCCCTCGCCATGTTGCGCCATGTGGCGCAGCACCATGCCGCCTGCCTCCAGTTCATGGGCAATCGTCCCGCCGCATTGCCGATCGATCGCCGGATCGTGATTGCCGGTGATCCATACCCAGTCGGTAGCGCGGGTGAGCGCGGCCAGCATTCCTGCCGCATGCGGTTCCAGCCGCTGCGAGCCTTGCGCATCGTGGAAGTTGTCCCCCAGCGTATAGACCCGCCGCGCGCCCGTGAGCCTGACCGCATCGGCCAGCCGCTCCAGCGTCTCGCGGCTGTCATATGGGGGCAGCAGCTGGCCGTGGCGGGCAAAGAAGCTGGCCTTTTCCAGATGCAGATCCGCCACCAGCAGCGCATTTTCGCGCGGCCAGAACAGCGCCCGCGCATCTGCGCCCTGCGGCACGAGCAGGAATTCGTCCCCGCAGAAGGGAAAGGCGAACGAAACGGGAACCATGGAGGGCACTTGCCCCGTGACGTAGGCTTTGGCAAGAGCTTGCGGCATGGATTGGACCGATCAGACCAACGCCGCCCGCAGCTGGTTCGAAACCCTGCGCGATTCCATCTGCGCCGAGTTCGAGGCGATCGAGCGCGAGGCGGGGTCGGACGCAAGTTTTGCCTATACGCCGTGGGACCGCGAAACTGACGACGGCAGCCACGGCGGCGGCGGGGTGCAGGGGCTGATGAAAGGCCGCGTGTTCGAAAAGGTCGGGGTCAACGTCTCAACCGTATCGGGCGAATTCGCGCCGCAATTTGCCGCCACCATCAACGGCGCGAGCGCGCAGCATCCCAGTTTCACCGCCACTGGAATCAGCCTGGTGGCGCATATGGCCAACCCGCATGTGCCCGCCGTGCACATGAATACCCGCTTCCTCACCACGCAGGCGGCGTGGTTTGGCGGCGGGGCGGATCTCAACCCGCCGCTGCCCTACAAGGAGGACACCGAGGCCTTCCACGCCCGCTTCCGTGCCGCCTGCGCCGCGCACAACCCCACCTATTACGAACGCTTCCGCAAATGGGCGGAGGATTATTTCTTCATCCCCCATCGCGGCGTGCATCGCGGCGTGGGGGGGATTTTCTACGATCATCTGGAATGCGAGGACGCCGCCGCCTTCGATCGCAATTTCGCCTTTACCCGCGATGTGGGCGAAGCCTTTCTCGATATCTTTCCCCGGCTGGTGCGGGAACGCATGGACACGCCATGGACAGCGGAAGAAAAACGCCAGCAACTCGAATGGCGCGGGCGCTATGCCGAATTCAATCTGGTGTATGACCGGGGCACACTGTTCGGCCTCAAGACCGGCGGCAATATCGACGCCATTTTGATGAGCCTGCCGCCCGAAGCGGTGTGGAGTTGAAGCGCGGCTATTCGCGCAGCATTTCCTCTTCCATCAGTTCATCGAGGCTGGAATGCGCGCGCATCGAGGGGGCGGTGCCGCGCCCGCGATAGAGGCTGCGCAGATAAGCCATGTCGAAATCGCTCAGCCGTGTGGGCGCGCCATCGGCCAGGCCATCCGGATCGAACAGCGCCAGGATGGTGCCGTATTGCCCCTGTTCTTCGGGCGGGCGGGTCTGCGCCAGCAGCCGCATGGTGGCATAATCGGCCAGCGTATGGGCATCGATCCCCGCCAGCGCCGACCGCGCTATCAGCACCACCGAAATCACGATATTGTGCCGCATCCCGGTGTTGAGGCGCGACATGGTGGTGACCTGCACGATCGCATCGCCCTCGGTCGACTCATTGCCCTCTTCCGAACCCATCGTCGCCACATTCCACGCGATCGCCGGGCCTTGCTGTTCGAGAATGCGGCGGCGTTCCCACACGTCGAGCCCGTCGAGCAGGAAGGCATCGTCTTCGCGCATCTGGCGGAAGGTCTGGTGCGGATCGTCCACCACGATCAGCCACATGTTCGCGCGGCATCCTTCGGTCTGGTCCACCTGCACGCCCGCGCGCACGGCATTGTCGTAGATCCGGTCGATCACCGCTTGGGCGTTTTCCGCCGTCAGCCCCCACACGCCGGGACACACTTCCTGATTGAAGCGCGCCAGCGGCGTGGTGTTGGTGCGGCGCTGGACGGTAACCTCATGTGCCTGCTGCCGCGCTTCCACCCCGTCGATTTCCAGCGTGCCTTCGACCACGATATCGGAGTCGGCTTGCCCCCCTTCAGGATCGGGCACATCCTGAGCCTGCGCAGGCAAGGCTGCAAAAGCGCACAGCGGCGCGCAGGCGGCGATAAGCGCAAGGCGGAAATTACGGTTCATGCGGGCATCCTTACAGCACCATTCATCTGGACAACGCATAGGCCAGCCAATGGTGTCCGACCGCATGGGATCGACCGGACGCGTCTTGCCATCGACGGATGACAGCAGCTCCGGCAGCGCCTATGTCTGCCGCCAAGCATAGCCTATCGCACCGGAGTTTTCATGCGTTTTCCCGCCCTTGCCGCCTTTCTCACCCTTGCACTTGCGGGATGCACCGCCGATGATCTGCCCGGTGCCGAGCGAACCATTGCGCCGGTCCTCACCACCGATCAGGCATTCGATGAATTCACCTATGCCCGCCCGCAGGAAGCGCGGGTGACGCATGTGGCGCTCGATCTCGCGCTCGATTTCGAGGCGCGGAAGGTGGAGGGCACTGCCACGCTCGACGTGCAATTGGCACAAGGCGCGCGCGAAATCGTGCTCGATTCCGATGGTCTGGTGATCGGCGGGATTGCCGATGCCGATGGCAATGCGCTGGAATATACTATCGGCGAAAGCGATCCCGAAAAAGGCGAGCCGATCACCGTGCAGCTTGGCGAGGCGAAGGGCGAGGGCCTGCAGCAGCTCACCATCACCTGCGCCAGCGGGCCGGAGGCGGAGGCGCTGCAATGGCTCGATCCGCAACAGACTGCTGGCGGCACGCATCCGTTCGTGTTCAGCCAGGGGCAGCCGATCCTCAACCGCAGCTGGATCCCCACGCAGGACAGCCCCGGCATCCGCCAGACGTGGGAAGCGCGCATTACCGCACCCGAACCGCTGACGGTAGTGATGAGCGGGATCAGCAGTGGCGATCCCGAAGAGATCGGCGATGGCCGCCGCGCTTTCGGCTTTGCGATGGACAATTCGGTCCCGCCCTATCTGATCGCGCTGGCCGCCGGAAACATAGAGTTTGCCGAACTCGGCCCGCGCACGGGCGTATGGGCGGAACCCGAAGTGATCGCATCCGCGCAGACCGAACTCGCCGATACCGAAGCGATGATCGATGCCGCCGAGAGCCTGTTCGGCGATTATCGCTGGGGCCGGTATGACATGATCGTGCTTCCGCCGTCCTTCCCCTATGGCGGGATGGAAAACCCGGTGATGACCTTCCTCACCCCCACTTTCATCGCCGGAGATCGTTCCAACACCGGGCTGGTGGCGCACGAACTGGCGCACAGCTGGTCGGGCAATCTGGTCACCTATGCCAGCTGGCGCGACGGCTGGCTGAACGAAGGCGTCACTTCCTATCTGGAAAGCCGCATCAGCGAAGTGGTGTTCGGCGAAGAACGCGCAGGCCAGGAATACGCGCTGAGTTACGCCGCGCTGGAGGAAATGGTCGAGGCGAACAACGCGAGCCTTCCGCTCACAGCGATGCGCACTCCCGCTGGCACCAGCCCCTTCGATACCGCGGGCGAGGCGATTTACGACAAGGGCACCGTGTTCCTGACGACGGTGGAGCGGATCGTCGGGCGCGAGAAGTTCGATGGCTGGCTGCGCAACTGGTTCGACAGCCACGCCTTTCAGCCCGCCACCAGCGAAATGTTCCTGGCCGACCTGCGCAAAAACCTGATCGCGGGCGATGCCGGGCTGGAAGAAGCGCTGATGCTCGATGAATGGGTCTATGGCACCGGCATCCCCGCCAACGCCGCCAGGCCCGATGCAGCTGCCTTTGCCGAGGTGGATACGGCAGCGGCGGCCTATGGAAACGATCGCACCTTGCCGCTCGCCAGCGCCTGGACCGGGTGGAGCGCGGCGGAGCAGCGGCGGTTCCTGGAGGAACTGCCGGAAGCAATGACCGCCGCCGAACTCGCCTCGCTCAACGACAGTCTCAGCCTGGCCGGATCGGGCAATAATGAGGTGGTATTCCTGTGGCTGGAGGCCGCGTTGCGCAATGAATATCAGCCCGCAGTGCCGCAGGCCGAACGATTCCTCGCGAAGGTGGGCCGCAACCGGTTCGTCGCGCCACTGTTCCGTGCCATGTGGGATACCGGCGGCTGGGGCCGCCCCATCGCCACCCGCATTTATGGCGAAACGCGTGGCGGATATCACTCGATGACCCGTGGCAATGTGGACGAGATCGTGGGGTTTGCTGCCGAAGCGGAAGCGGAAACGCCCTGACGAAAGCGCTGGCGATTATCCCGCAGCGGTCTATTCCGCAGCCGATGCGCGCCTTCCGCGAACCCGTCCGGCTGATCCCGCTGCTGTTTGCGGCGGCGATCGTGATTGGCACGGCCTTGCTGTGGAATCCGCTGGCGACTGCCAGCGGCGATCAGCCGCCGCTCGTCACTGCCCTGTTCACGGCCACCAGTGCTGTCGCGGTGACGGGGCTGATCGTGGTCGATACCGGCACCTACTGGTCGCCCTTCGGGCAGGGGGTAATCCTGCTGCTGTTCCAGATCGGCGGCTTCGGAATCATGGCTTCGGCCAGCCTTCTGGGGCTGATGGCGGGTCGTGGCTTTGGCCTCAGCCAGCGGATGGCTACGCAGGTGGAGCGGGATCGGCTCAAGCTGGGCGATTCCAGATCGGTTCTGCGACAGATTTTGCGGATCACGCTGGTGGTGGAGCTTGCAGTTGCCGTGGTGCTGGTGGCGCGCTTCGCCCACGCTTACGATATGCCGTGGAGCGAGGCATTGTGGCACGGGGTGTTCCACGCGGTCAGCGCGTTCAACAATGCCGGCTTCTCGACCTTTGCCGATAGCGTGATGGGTTTCCAGGCCGATGGCTGGGTGCTGGTGCCGATCATGCTGGCCGTAGTAATTTCTGCACTCGGTTTTCCGGTAATGCAGGATTTGCGCGCCAAGGGGTTCACATTCCGGCAATTGACGGTGCATTCCAAGGTGACAATCTCGGCAACTGCCGTTCTGCTTGCCATCGGCTTTGTGGCGACGCTGGCGATGGAATGGAGCAATCCTGAAACGCTCGGCGCTATGGCCACCGGGCCGAAACTGCTCAACGCCATGTTCCATGCGGTAATGCCGCGCACGGCGGGGTTCAATTCGATCAACATGGGCGCGGTGAACGGCGAGACGCTGATGCTCAATTACCTGCTGATGTTCATCGGCGGCGGCAGCGCGGGCACGGCGGGCGGGATCAAGATCACCACTTTCGTGGTGCTGCTCGCCATCGTCTGGGCAGAAGTGCGGCGACGACGCGATGCCGGGCTGTTCGAGCGGCGGTTCGGACATGCGATCGAGCGGCAGGCGCTGACCGTGGCGGTGCTGGCCGCCATGCTGATCATGCTGGCGACGATGTATATCCTCTCGGTAACTGAGCTGGCGCTGCGCGATGTGCTGTTCGAGGCGATTTCCGCCTTCGCCACCGTCGGCCTGTCCACCGGCATCACTGCCAGCCTGCCCAATTCGGCTCTGATTGTGCTGGCGCTGCTGATGTTCATTGGCAGGGTCGGAACGATTACCGTCGCCACCGCGCTCGCGCTGGGCGGGACGAGCCACGTTCCCTATCGCTATCCGGAGGAGCCTCCCATTGTCGGCTAAGAGAAAACCCGTCCTCGTTATCGGTCTCGGCCGGTTCGGCAGCGCTGTGGCGGAAACGCTCGAACGCATGGGCCACGAAGTGCTCGGCGTCGATCTGGACGAAGACAATGTGCAGGCATTGGCGGGCAAGCTGACGCAAGTGGTGCAGGCCGATTGCACCGATCCGGGTTGCCTGGAACAACTGGGCGCAGGCGAATTCCAATCCGCTGTGGTCGGCATCGGATCGGATATCGAAGCCAGTGTGCTGACCGTGCTCGCGCTGGCCGATATGGGTGTGCCCTCGATCTGGGCCAAGGCCACCAATAGCAAGCACGGGCGGATTCTGGAAAAGACCGGCGCGCACCACGTGGTGTTTCCGGAACAGAAAATGGGCGAGAGTGTCGCCCGGCTGCTGAACGAGAACCTGCTCGATTTCATCCGCTTCGACGATCAGTTCGCTATCGCCAAGCTGGCCGCGCCGCAGGCCATCATCGGCCTGCCACTGGTGCTCAGCGAATGCCGGAAGAAGTTCGGCGTCACCGTGGTCGGGGTGAAGCGCGAAGGGCTGGACTTCATCCACGCCGATCCCGATACCCTGATCCTGCCGGACGATGTGCTGGTGATCTCCGGCAAGGTCGAGGAAATCGAGGCCTTCGCTTCGATCTGAAATGTCTCACCACTTGCATAATGCGCAAGTGTAACGTGTTTCAGCTTGCCGAATGCCTGCCTGCACCGCACATTCGCTGGTGATGCTGCGCCAGTATGAACTTGTCGAAAGGGTAAAGGCCTACGATCCCGACGCCGATGAGGCGCTGCTCAACCGCGCCTATGTCTATACCGTGCAGAAACACGGCAGCCAGCTGCGCGCTTCGGGCGATCCCTATTTCAGCCATCCGGTCGAAGTCGCCGGGCTGATGACCGATCTCAAGCTGGATCAGGAAACCATCATCACCGCGCTGCTCCACGATACGGTGGAAGATACGCTGGCCACGATAGAGGATATCGAAAAGCATTTCGGACCCGAAGTGGCGCGGCTGGTGGACGGGGTCACCAAACTTTCCAAGATCGAACAGATGCCCGAAAACGAGCGGGCGGCGGAAAACCTGCGCAAGTTCCTGCTGGCGATGAGCGAGGATCTGCGCGTGCTGCTGGTGAAGCTGGCCGACCGGCTGCACAACATGCGCACGCTGCACCACATCAAATCGCCCGAAAAGCGGCTGCGCATCGCGCGCGAAACGATGGATATCTACGCCCCGCTGGCAGAGCGTGTGGGGATGTATGAATATATGCGCGAAATGCAGTTGCTGGCCTTCCAGCAGCTCGAACCCGAAGCCTATGCCACCATCACCAACCGGCTCGATCAGCTGCGCCAGTCGGATACCGGACAGGTGGACAGGATCGCGCTCGACATCAAGCAGGCATTGTCCGAATCGGGGCTGGCGGTGGAAGTATGGGGGCGCGAAAAGCATCCCTATTCGATCTGGCAGAAGATGTCCGAACGCCATCTGCCGTTCGAACAGGTGTCCGATATCATGGCCTTCCGCGTGCTGACACAGAGCGCGGAGGATTGCTATCGCGCGCTGGGGATATTGCACCGCACCTTCCAGTTCGTGCCGGGCAAGTTCAAGGATTACATCTCCACCCCCAAGAACAACGGCTACAAATCGCTGCACACCACGCTGTTCTACGATCAGTCGATGCGGGTGGAAGTGCAGATCCGCACAGACGAGATGAACCACACCAATGAATTCGGCCTCGCCGCGCACTGGGCCTACAAGCAGGGCAACCGGCCCGATGGCGCGGTGGGCTGGCTGCGCGACCTGATCGAGATCGTCGATGCCAGCCATGATGCAGAGGAACTTCTCGAACACACCAAGCTGGCGATCTATCAGGACCGGATCTTCGCCTTCACCCCGCGCGGCGCGCTGTTCCAGCTGCCCAAGGGCGCGACTGCGGTGGATTTTGCCTTCGCGGTGCATACCGATCTGGGCGCGCAGACGGTGGGTGCCAAGATCAACGGGCGCCACATGCCGCTGCGCACGCCGCTGAACAACGGCGATGTGGTGGAAATCATCAAGGGCAGAAATGCCGAGCCACAGCTTAGCTGGCTGGGCTTCGTCGTCACCGGCAAGGCCCGCGCCTCCATCCGCCGCGCGGTGCGGCTGAAGGAACGCGAGGAAGTGGCCGCAATCGGTCGCAAGCTGTTCGACGAGTTTGCCGAGCAATTGCCCACCAGTGTCGGCAAGAAAGCGATAAAGCAGGCGGCGGAAAGGCTGGGGTTCGAGGATGTGGAAGATCTGATGTATGCTATCGGCGCATCCAAGATCGGCGACCGCGAGGTGATGGAGGCGATCGTTCCCGGCAGCACTGCGGACATGCCCGAACTGCCCGCGCAGGGCCGCGCGATCTCGATCAAGGGGCTGACGCCGGGCGTCGGCTTCGATCTGGCGCAATGCTGCCACCCCTTGCCCGGCGATCGCATCGTCGGCCTGCGGCGCAAGGGCGCAGGGGTGGAAGTCCACGCGATCGACTGCATCGAACTCGCCAATGGCGTCGATGCCGACTGGGTCGATCTGTCATGGGGCGAACATTCGCACGGCGCGGTCGGGCGGCTGAACGTGGTGCTGTATAACCGCCCCGGCACGCTGGCGGAAATGGCCGGGGTGTTCGCGCGCAACAGCGCCAATGTGATGAACCTCGAACTGACCCAGCGCGACGATCCGTTCCACACCTATGAAGTGGATCTGGAAGTGCAGGATCTGGCGCATCTGACGCGGATATTGAGTTCGCTTCGCGCCAATGATGCGGTGGCGCAGACGGACAGGATTTGAGGCCATAGCCGAGTCCCCGCGCAGGCGGTGACCTCTATCGGCAATTGCACAACTCCGCCCGAGGTCCCCGCCTGCGAGGGGACTCACAGAATTGTGAGTGTGACCTCCACCACCTCACCTTCCCCCAGCCCTTCAGCCTTTCTCACCGCCGCCTTCACCGGCAGCAACCACCCGCGCGCCTTGGCCGGAAACACCGAAGTGCTCCATTCGCTCTCGCCGATCCGCGCGCGCACCTTCAACGATCCGAAACCCCGGCTGCGGCCCAGCTCCAGCTTGCGCATCACAGCCAGCGCGGTGAGAGCATCCCCCGCCTCGCCATCAATGGCGACGAAATGCCACGCTGCGGGGCCTTCGCCCTGCCATTTCCACAGGTGCCCCCGGTGGCAGACTTCGTCCTCGTTCATGGGGTGACAGGGCGGATCGGGACCCCGACCGAGCAGACATCGACCCCGCCCGCCGGAACGGTGTAGAATTCATCGCTGCGATTGGCGCGGACTTGCACAAGCTGCGCAAAGCTTTCGGAGCTGGTATCGAGAAATTCGAAAGCTGGGGCGTCGGGCAATTCGCTCCCCAGCCGTACCGACAGGATCAGGGTGCGCAGGTGCGCCTCCTCCTCGGTATAGAACCCCAGCTCGCCAGACCCGCGCGGCAGGCTGGAGAGATGCTCCATCCCCGCAATCACCCG
>JBGSLI010000552.1:0-3350 GCA_041740775.1 Alteraurantiacibacter sp.
CTGCGGCGTGCCGCCGCCGTGCCCGGCCCTGTCACCACCGGGATGGTGGGATTGTCCGCAGGCATGCTGACCGGCTTTGCCGCCATGCCGGGGCCGCCCGTGGTGCCCTATTACGTGGGGCGGGACATTCCGCGCATTACCGCAAAGGCCAGCATGATCGGAATCTTCGGCGTGGCGGCGATGGCGGGCATTGCATCGGGCGCGGTATCGGGCCTGCTCGAATGGCGGGTGGTGGTGCTTGGCCTGGCGCTGTTTCCGCTGGTGCTGCTGGGAAACTGGCTCGGCTCGCTCGCCTTCGGCAAGGTAAACGACCGCATCTGGCGCATCTTTGTCGGGCTGGTGCTGGCCGGTGCCGCAATCGCCGCCTTTATCAAGCTGGTATAGCCCGTGCGCTAGAACGGCAGAAAGCGACCCGCCGCGATCAGCGCCACCGCGCAAAAGGTGGTAATCGCAATGCGCGCGTAATCCTGGGTCGAAACAGGGAGAGTGCGGGCAAGGGCGATTGCGCGGGCCATGTTCGCATTCTCCGCCCAAAATCCTAACGAAAGGTTAAGCGTTGGCGGGCATATGGGCGGGCACATGCTGGCTGGCGCAGTGAAAGCTGCCGCCGCCGGTCAGCACCGCATCGGCCATCAGCCCCACCGCCCTGCGTCCCGGAAACAGCGCGCCGATCGCGGCCACCGCCGCCGCATCATTGGGGCAGCCGTATATGGGCACCACCACCAGTCTGTTGGCGATGACAAAATTCATGTAGCTGGCCGGTTCCGCTTCTTCCTCGCCGTAACGCCCTGCCGAGGGGATGCGATGGACGGTAAGGCCGAAAGCCTGCGCCCTTTGCGCCGCCTCGTCATAGACTGCGGCGTTGGGATCATCGGCATCGGTGGCCAGCGGCAGCGCAATTTCACCGGGCGCGACAAAACGCGCCAGATTATCGACATGGCCATCGGTATGATCGCCCGCCAGCCCGTCTGCCAGCCACAATATCCGGGTGAAGCCCAGATCTCGCCGCAGATTGTGTTCGATATCCGCACGCGAAAGCTGCGGATTGCGGTTGGGATTGAGCAGGCATTGCCCGGTGGTCACCACCAGCCCGGTGCCATCGGTATCTACCGCGCCGCCTTCAAGCACCCAGTCCGCGCGGGCATATTCCATTCCGCCTGCCGCCGCCATCGAGGCCCCGGTTTCCCGATCGCCCGCCAGCAGATATTTGCCGCCCCAGCCGTTGAAGCCAAAGCCCTGCGCGCGGCGCGTGCCATCCGCCTGCGGCAGCACCAGTGGCCCGGTGTCCCTGATCCAGATGTCGCCATAGGGATGGCGCTCGAAAAGGATATCGGGATGCGCCAGCGCGCGCGCGGCGGCCTCGGCCCGATCGTCACGCACCACCAGCCGCACTTCCTGCCCGGTCTCGGCCACGGCATTGGCGAAAGCGGCCATCTGCGCCTGCGCGGGGGCCAGATTGTCCTCCCACAAATCCGCATGGGCGGGAAATCCGATCCAGATCCAGTCCTGCGGCGTCCATTCGGCGGGCATTGGCCCGATCGTCTCTCGGGTCATCGGTTCAGCACCCCGCCCCGGCAGCCGCGCAACTGGCATCGCGGATCGCGCGAAATTCGTCTCCGGTATTCCAGTTGGGCCATTCGCTGCTGTCCCCCAGCGCGCGGGCGAGGCGGAAATACAGGTCGAGATCCTGCATCACGCCTGTCCAGTCCCAGTTTGCATCATATTCGTCACCCGGCGCGTGATAGCGGTTGGTATTGTAATCCTCATAGGCGGCGTGGCCCGCGTCAAACCCGCCGTCCGTCAGCGTTTCACCCGATTTGACATAGAACATCGGCACTCCGCGCTTGGCGAGGCTGAAATGGTCCGAACGGTAATAGCGCCCCGCCTGCGGAGCGGCATCGGGCGTGGCACTGCGGCCCTGCGCCTCCAGCGCGGTGGCCAGATAGGCGTCCAGCGCGCTCTTGCCACCGCCAATCACTGTCACATCGCTCGCTTCGCCAAGCACATATAGCGCATCGATATTCACACCGCCCACGGTGGACGCGAGCGGGAAGACCGGGTTGGCACCGTAATATTCCGAACCCAGCAACCCGCTTTCCTCCGATGTCACCGCCAGAAATACCTGCGAGCGCGCGGTTGGCCCTGCTTCGGCATGCGCGCGCGCCAGCGTTATCAGCGCGGCGGTGCCGGTGGCATTGTCCACCGCGCCATTGCAGATCATGTCCGCATCGCCCTCTTCGCCGCAGATGCCCAGATGATCCCAATGCGCGGTGTGCAGCACATATTCGTCCGGCCGCTCGCTGCCTTCGAGAACGCCGATCACATTCTGCGAAGCATAGCGGCGGATGGAATTGTCGAATCCGGCCGAAACGCGCTGCCCCAGCGCCATCGCGCGGAAACCCTGCTGGCCCGCCGCAGCAATCAGTTCGTCCAGATCGTGCCCTGCGGCCTCCACCACAAGTTCCGCCGCCGCGCGGGTGATCCAGCCGTTCATCATGGTGGCAGCGGCCCCGCCCGCCTCGCTATCGGCATAGGCCTGCGCGCCGGTCCAGCCATCCTGCACCACGTTCCAGCCGTAACTGGCAGGAAAATCCTCGTGGATGATGATCGCCGCCGTCGCGCCCTGCCGCGCGGCCTCTTCGAACTTGTAGGTCCAGCGGCCGTAATAGGTCATCGCCCTGCCGTTGAACGGGCCTTCCAGCCCTTCACTGGCATAATCGGCATCATTGACCAGAATCAGCGCGGTCTTGCCGCGCATGTCGAGGCCTGCATAATCGTTCCAGCCGCGTTCGGGGGCGTTGATGCCATAGCCGACGAACACCAGCTCGCTACCGGCAATTCGGGTGCGATCGGTTTGGCGATAGCTGACACCGACCCAATCGCTGCCATGCGCAAATCGCTGGCCGCCGATGGTGAGCGGGGTAAAATTGCTGCCGGTAATTTCAACCAGCGGCACATCCTGCACCCAACTGCCATTGTTCCCCGGTTGAAGGCCCGCTGCCGCAAACTGTTCGATCAGATAGGCCACCGTCCGCTCGCCCCCCGGCGTGCCCGGCTCGCGCCCCTCGAAAGCGTCGGAAGAGAGCGTGCGCGTCACTTCCTGCATCGTTTCCAATGAAATCGGCGAATCGACGGGCGGGATTTCCGTGGTGCAGGCGGCCAGCGCGAAAAGGGGTGCCAGCAGCGCGGCGGGGGCAAGGATGCGGATCATGCGAGGCCTCTCGAACAGAGAAAAATGCGTTGCCGCCATGTGGCATTGCCGCGCCAAACAGACAAGCCGCGCTTGCCCGGCGCGCCGCGCACGGGCAGAGCCGCGGCATGGCACCGGACTGGCAATCGGCAATCACCCG
>JBGSLI010000553.1:0-3419 GCA_041740775.1 Alteraurantiacibacter sp.
CCGCGACCAGCGCCTCGGCCTCTGCCTGCCCGCCAGCCGGTGCCGCAGCGGTGACGCAGCCGGGCAGAGTTGCGATTGCGGCGGTGGTGCCCAGCGCTCCGATGAAGGAGCGGCGGGACAGTGAAATGTCGAAGCTTTTGTGCATGGCACACTGGTTGCCGGTGCAACCGCCTGCCGTCAAGCGGGCTGGCGAGACATGGCCATGCGCGCTAGGCCATCACGATGTTCGATTTCCTGATCTCGATCGTGATTCTGGCGGCCGGCGCGCTGCTGGCGGGTGCGGTTTTCCTGTATCGGCGGGGCAATGCCAAGCAGGCGCTGCTGATGGGCGTGCTGGCGCTGGTGATGATAGCCAATGTGGCGATCTGGCTGATGCCGGTAGCAGGCGGCGGATCGCTGGCCGATGCCGCCGCCGATGCCCAATAGGCGCAGTTCCTATTCGGGAATCTGCCAGGTCACGCTGCCCGAATAGGTTCCGACCACCCGCTCACCGGAAGAATTGGTCGCCGCTTCGAAGCGCGCCCTGCGTTCGATCAGGCGGCAGGTGGCATTATCGAGAGTGGTGTGGCCGGTGCTGGCGGTAATCTCGCAGGCACCCACCCGCCCGTCGCTGCCCACCACCAGCCGATAGCGCGCGGTTCCTTCGCGATTGCGGACAAGATCGCTGCGCGAATAATCCTCGCTGGTGATCCACCGCCGCATATCATTGGCCGGGCGCGCGCTGACGGGTGCGAACGCGGGTGTGGGGGCGGGAGTGGCGACCGGGCCGGGCGATGGCGGGGTGACGATGCGAATGGTGTCTGGCGGCAAATCGCCAACCGGCGGCATCGGGATCGGCGGAACGGGGTTAAGGTCGATCGGCGGCGTCGGCAACTGCGGGGCGGTATAGATTACGGTATCGGCGGGATCGGGCAGCGTGTCATCGGGCGGCGGGGGCGGAGGATCGAGCGTGACTTCGGTGCCCGTGATTGGCGGATCGGCGGGATTGACCACCCCCGTCACCGTCAGCCCGGCGACGAGGCCGAACCCCAGCAAGGCATGGATCGCTATTACCGAAACCGCTGCCTTGTTGCGTGCGGCGGGGTCTGCTCCTGCGTCGACAAAGGCCATTTCACATCTCCTCTCACAGTAATGTTATACTGTTACATATAGCACGGAGGATGCGTTGGCAAGCGATCAGGCGCAGATGCCGCACACGTTGCGCACACACTCGCGAGTCCCCGCGCAGGCGGGGACCTCAGGCGATTGAGGAGCTTCGAGGATCGAGCCTCGCCCCTGCGCGCGAACGTGATGCGGGAGCGATCAGACGATCGGGCAGGCCGGATCGAGCCGGAAGTCTAGATAATTGTTGACCGATTTCATCAGTTCGGCCTGCTCGTTCTCGAAGAAGTGATTGGCGCGCGGAATCTCGTCATGATGGATGGTGATGTGCTTTTGCGTGCGCAGCTTTTCCACCAGCTTGGCCACCGATTGCGGCTGCACCACCGTATCGCCCGTGCCCTGGATGAAGATGCCGCTGGCCGGGCAGGGGGCCAGAAAGCTGAAATCATACATGTTGGCGGGCGGCGCGACCGAAATGAAGCCGCGGACTTCGGGACGGCGCATCAGCAATTGCATCCCGATCAGCGCGCCGAAGGAAACCCCCGCCACCCAAGTCACCTGCGCTTCGGGGTGGATCTGCTGCACCCAGTCCAGCGCGCTGGCGGCATCGGACAATTCGCCGATGCCATTGTCGAAACTGCCCTGGCTGCGGCCCACGCCGCGAAAGTTGAAGCGCAAGGTGGCAAAGCCGCGGTTGACGAAGGTCTTGTAGAGGCTCTGCACGATCCGGTCGTTCATCGTGCCGCCGCCCTGCGAATGCGGGTGCAGGATCATGGCGACGGGCGCGCGCGGGCGCGGACCGGGGGAGAAACGACCTTCGAGACGGCCTTCGGGGCCGGGAAAAATAACGTGCGGCATGGGCGGTTGGGGCCTTGCTGAGATGGTTGGCGTGCGCGCGACTGGCGCGTCGCAGGTGCGCGGCTATATAGGGATCATGCCGAATTTCGCAATTGTTCCGTTGGTCTGATCGCAATGGCCCGTATCTATCTCGATCACGCAGCCACCTCGCCGCTTCGCCCGGAGGCGAAAGCGGCGATGGACGAAGGCTTTGCCATCTGGGCCAATCCCTCCTCCCCCCACGCCGAGGGGCGCAAGGCAAGGGCGGCGCTGGAAGACGCGCGCGAACGCTGCAAACAGGCCCTGGGGTTGGGCCAGGGAGACAAGAACTACGAGCTGATCTTCACCAGCGGAGCGAGCGAGGCGGCGGCGCTGGCGCTGGGCAGGGCAAAGGCAGGGGCGCGGCTGGTCAGCACGGTCGAACACGACTGCATCCTCGGCATCGTCCCTGATGCCGAGCGGCTCTCGGTGCGGGCCGATGGCGCGCTCGATCTCGAAGTGCTTGCAGAAGCCGTCCAGCGGGAGCGGCCACTGGTCGCCGTGCAGCACGTCAATTCGGAAACGGGCAATCGCCAGCAAATGGATGCTATCCAGCGCATTGTCGGCGAAGCGGGCGGGATGCTGTTGTGCGATTGCGCCCAGAGTGCAGGAAAATTGCCGATCCCTTCTTGCGACATGGCGATCGTGTCAGCGCACAAGTTTGGCGGTCCGATCGGGATCGGGGCGCTGTTGCTGAAGGATTACGCCATGCTTGAACCCGTTGGCGGGCATGAGCGAGGCTATCGTCGCGGGACTGAAAACTTGCCTGGGGCGATGGCAATGGCGGCGGCTGTCGAAACGCAGGGCTGGTTGTCAACGGAGGAGGATCGCCGCGCGTTTGCGTCGCAGACGGGGGAATGGTGGCTGCGTATCGGTGAACAGGTCGATTACATCATTCCGCTGACCCACCCTACAATGAGCGCCCAAGCCCTGCTGATCCGGCTCGATGCGATGGGTATTGCGGTTTCGGCAGGCAGCGCCTGTTCGTCCGGTTCGCTCAAACCCAGCCGCGTGTTGCAGGCGTTCGGGCTGGACGAAGATACCGCGCGCCGCACCATCCGGGTATCGCTCGGATGGAACACCACGGTGGATGAACTCGATGCCTTCGCGGAGGCTTGGACTTCTCTATGCTAGTTTGGCATTGCGAGGAGCCGGAGGCGACGCGGCAATCCAGTCTTGCCCTTGCGAGAAAGCCAAACGTCCGGACTGGATTGCTTTGCTTTGCTCGCAAAGACGATACAGGGAAATCATGATCTATCTCGATTATCAGGCCACCACCCCGCTCGCGCCCGAAGCCCGCGAAGCGATGTTGCCCTGGCTTGGCGGGCCGGACAGCAGCGATTTCGGCAATCCGCACAGCCCGCACCGCATGGGCCGCAGTGCCGGGGCCGCTATCGAATACGCGCGCGAACAGGTGGCGGGGCTGTTGCCGCCGGGCGGGC
>JBGSLI010000554.1:0-2591 GCA_041740775.1 Alteraurantiacibacter sp.
CCGCCAACGCCGGTCAGCAGGGCGAAGAAGGCGCAGGTGACGAAAGTCTGGTTGAGCCGCGCCGCCAGCAGCGCGCCCGACAGGGCGAAGACGGCGGTGCCGCCCAGATCGACGAAAGGCGGCAGCACCGGCCCGGTTATATCCGCGCCGATCATTCCCCTGCTCCTGCTCTCACTCTGGCCTTGCGCCGCCGGAACATCAGCGTGCAGCCGAGCAATGAGCCGACCACTCCCAGCGCGGCAAACAGGATCAGGATCGGATGGCTGGTATCCTCCCGCTCTTGCAAATCCATGATGTGCAACCCCCACATGAAATCGAACACCCGCCACCAGCCGCTGCGCACCGCCAGCACTTCGCCCGTCTGCGCGGCGATGTAGATGTGCGTGTCGTCGGCAAAGCGCGCCTGCCAGGCCGCCGCGCCTGCGCGCAGATCGATCGGGTTCTGGTCGGCGGGAAAATAGGTGACCGCCTCCAGCGCCCCATCGCCCGCAAATGTCGCTTCGGCAATCTCGCGCGCCCCCGCCTCGGACAGCGGATTGTACAGCCGCCCGTCCTGCGCCGAATAGCGATAGCGCGCGCCACCTTCTTCTACCACGATCCAGCCGGGTCCGTCGGCAAAGCCCTGCAAGGTGACGCTGCGCACGGTTTCGGGCAATTGCGGCATCACCAGCGCGGCGGTGGAAACGGCGGGGACTTCATGGCGCAGATGTGCGCCGCGCACATATTCGATCGGGTGCCACACCATGATGAGGCCGGTAACCGTCCACATCAGCACCGGCACGCCGACCAGCCAGCCGAGCCAGATGTGCCATTTGGCGAAGCGGCGCATGTATTTCTGTTTGGCCATGATGGCCGAATAGCCGGATCGGCTTGCCGATGCCACGGCAGGAAAGTGACAATCCGCCATTTCGAAACCGGATTCTGCTTCCCGCCAGCGGGACCGTTTGAAAAAAATGCCGCTGTCAGCTAAAAACGCGCAGATACATGCTTGCCAGGGGGGAGCACGATGACGCGTTTTACGAATCAATCGGCAATTGAAGGCGGAAAGAAAAGCGGAAATATCAACCTGATGACAACATCGGCCACCGATCATGGGGCGATGTCTTCCGCAATCTCAGGGTCGCGAAACGATGCAGTAAAACTGCTTCAGCGCGCAAGTGCGCTGATGTCGCAGAAGTCGTTGTCGAGCGACGTGCAACGTTACGCCAAGCGCTATTTCCTGACTGACGGAAAGTCGATCTCGGAAGGTGATCGCCTCCTTATAAAGACGATCCTGATCAAGACCTTGACCGGGCTGACTGGTGATGTGGCGGTTAAGGTAGGGCCCGACGCCAAGGCTTATGGCTTTGTCTCGGTCAAGGGCGGTGACAGTTCCAAGAGCTACCATAACCAGATGGTATTCGCCGATGGTGACAATGGCCGGGTCGGGGCGATCCATATCGATTCAGACACGCTGGAGACCGAAAAACGGCTGGGCGTGGTAACCCTCATCCACGAAGCGACGCACAAATACGCAGGAACGATGGACTATTGTTATTTCGACAACAACAGCCGGGACCCGGACGGCGAGTTCACGCAGAAGCAATATGCGCTGGTCAATGCGGACAGTTATGCCTGGTTCGTGCTGAAGGTCGGGCGCAGCCGGCTCTCCCGCTTCTCGAACCCGATGTTTTCCTGATCGGATTGCCTGCGCAGCCTACTGCTTGGCGAACAGTTTCGAACGGTCGGCAAAGGCCTTCATCTCGATGGCATTGCCCGCCGGATCGCGGAAGAACATCGTCGCCTGTTCGCCCGGCTGGCCTTTGAAGCGGATATGCGGTTTGATGGCAAAGTCCACGCCCGCCGCCGTCAGCCGATCGGCCAGCGCGCGCCATTCCTCCATCCCCAGCACTATGCCGAAATGCGGCACGGGCACGTCGTGCCCGTCCACCGCGTTTGCCGTCGCATCGTGCGCGCCGGGGGCAAGGTGCGCCACGATCTGATGGCCGTAGAAATCGAAATCGATCCATGCCTCCGAGCTGCGCCCTTCCGCACAGCCCATCACCGTGCCCCAGAAATGGCGCGCGGCGGCCAGATCATCGACGGGGAAGGCGAGGTGAAAGGGGGAAAGCTCACTCATCGGGAGGGTATCCTGTGCAAGCCCAGAGCCAGGCCGAAGCCCAGTATAGGGGCTGCGCCATAACCGATCAACGGCGCGGGGTAGGGGGCCATCAGCGCCACCACGCCATAGCCGAACAACAGCCCCGCCAGCGTCAGGCGGGTAGCGCGGTCGAAGGGAATGGCGAATAGGATCAGCGCGAAACCGGCCCCCAGCGCCAGCGCCAGCGCCACGCCGAGCACCAGGCTGCGGCCCCCCGCATCCATCAGCACCCCTTCCACAAACGGCTGCGGCGGCAGTTCCCCGCTTACCGACATCAGCAGCGCGGCGAAGAATCCCGCCACCGCCACAAGGCCAACGCGCCAGTCCTTTGTCACATGGTGCAGCCCCACGGCGGCGAAGGTGATCGCAAAGCCGGTGGCGGCATCGGGCTGGAACAGCGCGGCGATGATGGCTGCCAGCAGAATGGGCGCAGCCAGCCTGCGATTGCGCG
>JBGSLI010000555.1:0-2367 GCA_041740775.1 Alteraurantiacibacter sp.
GACTGGCCCGCGTGGCGGCGCAGCCATCTGGGGCAGGGGTTTTCTCCTCTCGATCAGGTGACGCTGGCCAATGTAGGCGATCTCCAGATCGCCTGGGCGCAGGCACTGCCCATCGGCGCAACAATGGCCGAACCGCTGGTGCGCGGCGGGGTGATGTTCATCCATGCTTACGGGGAGGAGGTGTTCGCCTTCGATGCCGCCAGCGGGCGTCAGCTGTGGCGATACCGCCGCCAGATGCCCGACGGCACGCTGATGCAGGGCAAGAAGACGATTGCGCTGTGGGATGACAAGCTCATCCTCGCCACGTCGGACCTGCACATGGTCGCGCTCGATGCGCGCACGGGCCGCCCGGTGTGGGATGTCGCCATTCCGCTGCAGGGGCGCGAGGGGTTCCGTTCCAACGGCGGGCCGCTGGTGGCCGAAGGCGTGGCGATGATCGGGCTGGCGACGCAAGGTGACGAAGGCAGCATCATCGCCGCTTTCGATGCCGATACCGGCGCGCATCTGTGGAGCTTTGACACCGTGGCCCATGCGGGCGAGCCAGGCGGCGATAGCTGGAACGGTCTGCCCGACAATGAACGGCGCGGCGGTTCGGTATGGACCAGTGGCAGTTATGATCCGGCAACCGGCCTGGCCTTGTGGGGCGTTGCGCAAACCTATGACACCGGCCCGGTGCGCGATGTTCTGCCGGGCATGAACAATGACGGATTGTTCACCAATTCCACCCTTGCCTTCCACCCGCGCAGCGGCGAGCTGGCGTGGTATTTCCAGCACATGGCCAATGATCAATACGATCTGGACTGGGTGTTCGAACGGGTGATCGGCGAAATCACCGTGGCTGGCGCGCCGCGCCATGTGGTGATGACGGGCGGCAAGGAAGGCCTGTTCGATACGCTGGATGCGGCAACGGGCGAATATCTTGCCACCGCCGACATGGGCTTTCAGACCTTCATCACCGCCATCGATCCCGTCACCGGGCGCAAGACCCCCGATCCGGCGCTGCTGCCGGGGCGTGACCGGCCGCCGGTGTTCATGTGCCCGCACGCGGGCGGCGGGCGCAACTGGAGCCCCACCGCTTTTGTCGAGGAAAGCGCGCTACTGTTTGTCAACGCGCGCGATACCTGCATGGAAATGCGCCCGGTAGCGCAAGGAGGGTTTCTCTCCAGCGGGGTCGATATCTATTATTCCGCCCCGCCCGACAGCGACGGCAATTTCGGCATATTGCAGGGCATCGACATGCAAACCGGCGAAGTGCGCTGGGAGCACCGCCGCCGCGCGCCCTACAATGCGGGCGTATTGGCAACCGCGGGCGGGCTGCTGTTTTCAGGCGGGATGGACCGCGAACTGCTGGCCTATGATCAGGCGAGCGGGGAGCAGGTGTGGCGATCAGGGCTTTCGGGCGTGCCCAATGCTGCGCCCATCACCTATGCGGTGGACGGGCGGCAATATGTGGCGGTGGTGACCGGCATGGGCAATCCGCTCGCCTTCGGCCTGCCCGGCTTCACACCCGAACTGCCGATCCCCGAAGTGAACAGCGCGGCGGTCTATGTGTTTGCGCTGGACCACCGATAGCGCGGGTTAAATGCGAAAGGGGGAAACAACCGCAAGGCGGCTGCCTCCCCCTGTCCCCCCGGAGCCATTTCCGTTCACGCCGCGCAGGCGATCCCCGTCAGCATCTGGAGGATGAAACCATCCTGCGTGGGATCGGTAACCGAACAATCGTAAACGCCCAGCGTAAATCCGATCGCCCGCCCCAGAAACACGATCACGATCCAGAACGCCAGCGATGTGATCCCGGCCACCTTGGCGCCGGTGGGCACCACCGGCGACTGGTCCCATTCGCTTACCGTCTTCCACGTTACCCGGTGGAAATAGGCCATGTTCAGCCCGGCCAGCGCCAGCAGCACCATCTTGCCCACGAAGAAGGGGTTGATCATGTAGCTGGAGGATTTGCTGATGAACAGCAGCGTGCCGGTGATCGCCGCCAGCACAAATGCGCCCCAGGTCCATTTCAGCGTATCGCGCGACATGGAGGTGACCGGATAATTCTTCGACGCCACTCCCAGCAGCCGCAAATCCATCACCAGGATCGTGCCCAGCACGGTAACCAGCGCTATCACATGGATGGTTTCGATGGTGGGGAAAGCCCAGGTGCTTTCGGCAATGAAAATGCCCAGCGGGGAATACTGGATCGATTCCCAGATCGTCGTCGGTTCAGGATACATCATCGTCAATCCTCCCCTCAAACCGGCACATAGGCGATCCAGCGCCCGCAAACGATTATCAGACACCACAGCAGGATGATCGCCCAGCCGGTGGCCTTCGCCCCGCCGCTCGCCTGCCATCCCGCCCCGGCGGCCAGCGCGG
>JBGSLI010000556.1:0-12233 GCA_041740775.1 Alteraurantiacibacter sp.
GTGCCGCCATTGGCCAGCCCCGCCGCGTGCCAGGCGTCCACGGCGGCATAATTGGCCACCTTCAGCCCCAGCGTCGCGCCGTTGGAAGGATTGGCCGGTTCGCCGTTGGCGGGCTTGCCCACCGCCACCGCTCCGCCTTCATTGGCGTAGATGGTGAGGTGCGGATATTCGCCCACCGGAGCAACGCCGATCGCGCCCATGGTGGCATTGTAGAAGGTGCGCGATTTTTCGACATCATTGGTGCCGAGGAAGACGTGATTGAGCATTGGGGGGTCTCTCCTTCAAAGGCGGACGGCAAGGCTTGGCCGCCCGCGATTCTGCTGTTTCATCGCATAGCCGAAGTTTTCGGGTTTGTGAAACTTAAACCTGTCCCCGTCATTGCGAGCGAAGCGAAGCAATCCAGTCCTGCTGTTGCGGCCGCACGCAGTGGCGGGAGATGGATTGCCGCCTCGCCTTCAGCTCCTCGCAATGACGAGTCGGAACCCCTAATACACCACCACGCTGCGGATGGATTTGCCTTCGTGCATCAGATCAAACGCGGTGTTGATCTCCTCCAGTCCCATCACATGGGTAATCATCGGGTCGATCTGGATCTTGCCGGTCATATACATGTCGACGATCTTGGGCACATCGGTGCGTCCCTTGGCCCCGCCGAACGCGGTGCCGCGCCAGTTGCGGCCGGTGACGAGTTGGAACGGGCGGGTAGCAATTTCCTTGCCCGCCTCGGCCACGCCGATGATGATGGAGGTGCCCCAGCCGCGATGGCAGGCCTCCAGCGCGGTACGCATCACTTCGGTATTGCCGGTGGCATCGAAGGTGTAATCCGCCCCGCCATCGGTCATTTCGACGATTTTGGCGACGGTCTCCTCGCGGCTCTGCCCCCTGGAATTGAGGAAGTGGGTCATGCCGAACTTCCTGCCCCATTCTTCGCGTGCGGGGTTGATATCGACCCCGATGATTAGGTTCGCACCCGCCAGCCGCGCGCCCTGGATCACGTTCAGCCCGATCCCGCCGAGGCCGAACACCACCACATTATCACCCACCTGCACCTTGGCGGTATTGGTCACCGCGCCCACGCCGGTGGTCACTCCGCAGCCGATGTAGCAGGCCGACTGGAACGGCGCGTCCTCACGGATTTTCGCCACCGCGATTTCGGGCAGCACGGTGAAGTTCGAGAAGGTCGAACAGCCCATGTAGTGAAAGATCGGCTGGCCCTTGTAGGAAAAGCGGGTGGTGCCATCCGGCATCAGCCCCTTGCCCTGCGTGGCGCGGATCGCGGTGCAGAGGTTGGTTTTGCCCGAAAGGCAGCTTTTGCACTGGCGGCATTCTGGGGTGTAGAGCGGGATCACGTGATCGCCGGGTTTCACCGAGGTCACACCCGCACCCACTTCACGCACCACGCCTGCGCCTTCATGGCCCAGCACAGACGGGAAGATCCCCTCGGAATCGAACCCGTCGAGCGTATAGGCATCGGTATGGCAGATGCCGGTGGCCATGATTTCCACCAGCACTTCGCCCGCCTTTGGCCCCTCCAGATCGAGTTCGACGATCTCCAGCGGCTGTTTGGCGGCAAAGGCGACGGCGGCGCGGGTCTTCATTGCTTGTCTCTCCTTGAGGAATTTCAGGCGGCGGGCTTTTCGGCCATCACTTCGTCGCCGTCACGTTCGGGCAGCATCAGGAACAGCAGCAGCGAGACGACCGATCCCATCGCCATGATGATCGACACGGTGAGCAACTGATCGTTCCCCAGCCAGCCGAACAATGCGCCAGCGATAAGCGGACTGCCCGCCGCGCCCAATCGCCCGATCCCCAGCACGAAGCCGGTGCCGGTGGCGCGGGCATAGGCGGGAAAGCCGCGCGCAAAGGCAGCATAATATCCGCTGATCGCTGCATTGGTGAAGAAGCCTGTCAGGATCGTCGCCCATTGCCAGCCATCAAGCGTGTCGCGGCCCATGCCAAAGCTGGCCACCATTACCGAACCGATCAGCAGCATCAGCGCGGTCGGCCATCTGATCCCCAGCCGCGCCATCACGAAACCGAACAGGGCGCTGCCGAAGAAGCCGCCGACATTGGCAAAGGTCAGCACCGTCGCGGCATCCGCAGGTGCATAGCCGGGGGGGTAATCGGACACGATCTGCACCGCGAATTTGAGGATATAATAGAAAGTGATTGTGTGGAACATATAGCCAAAGGCCAGCAGCAGCGTGACCGGGCGCAACTGCCGGTTGGAAAGAATATCCGTCACCTTGGGCTTGATCGTTCCGGCAATGATCACCGGCAGATCGCCGATAGCTGATTTGCCAAAAGCTGTCAGCGTGCGGTTGACCCCTGCCAGATTGCCCCTCGTCGCCTGAAACGCCGCCGTTTCGGGAACCAGCAGCAAGATTACCGGGATCAGCGCCGCCGTCACCACCGCGCCGAACAGGAATACCGCGGGCCAGGCATAATTGGGCAGCAGCCATTCCGATGCTGCAATCCCGCCGATGATCGCGCCCAGCGGATAGCCCGCTACATAAACCGCGATGCAGGCTGCCCGCCAGCGGCTGTTGGTGCTTTCCGCCACCACCGCATTGGTTGTGGTCAGCATCCCGCCGATGCCGATGCCGGTGAGAAAGCGGAAGGCCACCATCGGTGTCACCGCAGTGGCGGTGCTGGCCAGATACATCCCCAGCGCCATCAGCAAAAGGCAGGCGATCATGGTGTATTTGCGCCCGTATTTGTCAGCCGCCCCGCCCAGAAGTACCGAACCAAAGCCCATGCCCACCAGTTCGGCGGAAAGCACCACGCCCAGTTCGGGCCGGGAAATGCCCCAGTCGGCGGTGATGCCCGGCGCGGCAAATGCGCTGGAAAGCACGTCGAACCCGTCAAGCGCATTCAATAGCACCATCAGCACCACGACGATCCATTGCCGCGCCCCCATCGGCGTATCATTGATGACAGTGATGGGGTTCGCGCCCCCGCTCGGTGCGGCCATGTTGACTTTGTCCTCTCCCTTGGTCGAACCCTATTCGTGGATTCGTGCCAGCATTTCCACCAGTTTTTCGACTTCCGGGGCGGTAAAGCGGCCTTTCAGCCAGTTTTCGTGCGCTTCGATGCAGGCCCTGGCTTCCATCAGCGCGGCCTGCCCCGCATCGGTCAGGTGCAGCGCCTGCTTGCGCCCGTCATCCTCGGCCCGCTCGCGGCGCAGATAACCGCGTTCCTGCAAACGGTTGACGATGGTCATGGTGGTGGCCCGGTCCATCCGCAGCCTTGTTCCCAGATCGATCTGCGAAAGGCCGGGGTGATCGCCCACCAGCCACAGGACGCTGACCTGTTTCTGCGTCAGATCGAGGTTGGTGAAGGTTTCGGTGAAATGGCGATAGACCGCCCCGTGCGCCAGCCGGATGTGGAAGCCGACAATCCCGTCAAGCGCGCCGACATCGCCATCGGGCGTTTCGCAATTGTTTTCGGTCAATGCCGGTCCGGCCAAAATCCTGCTTCCCATGTGGCTTGATGAGATTGTTAGTAGAGCATACAATCTTGCGCAAGGAGAGGACACGCCATGGCCAGGTTTCCCGATACGCCCAGCTTTACCGGATTCAACACGCCAAGCCGGATCGAAGCGGATATCGCCAACCTTCAGCACAGCGGCGAAATCCCGCGTGAACTGGATGGCGCCTTCTTTCGCGTGCAGCCCGATCCGCAATTTCCGCCCCGGCTGGGAGACGATATCAGCTTCAACGGTGACGGGATGATCACCCGTTTCCATTTTCATGACGGGCAATGCGATTTCCGCCAGCGCTGGGCGCAAACGGACAAGTGGAAGCTGGAAAACGCCGCGGGCAGCGCGCTGTTTGGCGCATATCGCAATCCCTTGACCGACGACGAAAGCGTGAAGGGTGAAATACGCGGCACCGCCAACACCAATGCCTGGCTGTTTGGCGGCAGGCTGTGGGCGCTGAAGGAAGACAGCCCGGCGCTGGTGATGGACCCTGCGAGCATGGAGACGGTGGGTTACGAGCGATTCGGCGGCAAGATGACGGGGGAAACCTTCACCGCCCATCCCAAGATCGATCCCGACACCGGCAATATGATCGCCATCGGCTATGCCGCCAGCGGGGTGCACAGCGATGATGTGACCTATTACGAAGTGAGTCCTGAAGGCGAATTGCTGCGCGAGGAATGGTTCAAGGTGCCATACTATTGCATGATGCATGATTTTGCCGTCACGCCAGATTATCTGGTGCTGCATATCGTGCCCAGCATCGGCAGCTGGGAACAGCTGGAGGCGGGCAAGCCGGCCTTCATGTTCGACACCACAGAGCCCGTCTATCTGGGCATAATCCCGCGCCGCGCGGGCTTGAAGCAGGATGATATCCGCTGGTTCAAACGCGACAATTGCTTTGCCAGCCACACCATGAACGCGTGGCAGGATGGCACCAGGGTGCATTTCGTCACCCCCGAATCGAAGAACAACTTCTTTCCCTTCTTTCCCGATATCAACGGCGCGCCGTTCAATCCGCAGGAAAGCGTGACGCACCTCACCGAATGGGTGGTGGATATGGCGAGCAACGGGGAGGATTTTGCCGCAATCACCCGGCTGAGTGAAACCTTCAGCGAATTTCCGCGCATCGATGATCGCTTCACCGGGCGCAGGAACCGTTACACCTGGGGGCTGGAAGTGGATTTTTCGCGGCCGATGGAGGCTGTCGGCGGCAGCGCGGGCGGGGCGCCGATGAACTGCCTGTTCTTCAAGGATCTTGAAACCGGCGCTGAAAACCATTGGTGGGCGGGGCCGGTGAGCACATTGCAGGAACCCTGCTTCATCCCGCGCGATCCGCAGGCACCCGAAGGCGATGGCTGGATCGTGCAGGTGTGCAACCGGCTGGCCGAACACCGGTCCGACCTGCTGCTGTTCGATGCGCTCGATATTGCCAAGGGCCCCGTCGCCGTAATCAACGTGCCCATCCGCCTGCGCTTCGGCCTGCACGGCAATTTTGCCCGCAGCCAGGATATCGGGCTTGATCTGGAGAATGCCGCGTGAAGCATCTTGCCCCTGCCGTTCTTGCCGCTCTTGCCGCCGTGCTGGCAATCCCGTCCGCCGCGCAGGCGCAGGATGAGGAATGGCGGCAATGGGACGTTGCCCCCGGCTGCCGCGATCATGCTCCGCTTGACGATGCGCCTGCGGGGCCGGAACTGGCCTTCCGCGATCCTTCGCCCGCCACCATCGCCATGCGGCGGCAATTGCTCGATCCGCAAGTCAATTCCTTCACCTTCCGCGAAGCGAGCGAAGTCTTCGCCAATCGCCGCGTTTCGGCGGCGGCGGAACCGCGCGCCTGGCAGGTGGCGGAAGGCTTTGCCATGCCCGGGGATTATCAGGCCTTCGCGCAAAGCACGCACACCGATGCGCTGCTGGTGCTGCGCGACGGGCGGATCGTGTTTGAAGATTATCGCAACCGCTTCGGCGCGCGGGAAAGGCACATCGGCTTTTCGATGTCGAAAACCATCATCGCCATGCTGGTGGGGCAAGCACTGGCGCGCGGGGAAATCGCCTCGCTCGATGATCGGGTGGAACGATATTGGCCCGCGCTGGAAGGCGGGGGCTATCAGGGGGCGACGATCCGCAATCTGCTGGAAATGCGATCAGGCGTGGCGATCGAGGAACGTTATGATTTCGGCGCCAATCCCAGCCTTGCCGCCTGCATCCACGATACCGCCATCGTCCTGAACCGCGCACGCTTTGCCGATTACGGCATCGGTGTGGGGCGGCGCGAGCCTCCGGGCGGCAGCTTCAATTACGCCACGCTGGACACCGCAGTCCTGGGCAGGGTGCTGGAAAACGTCTCCGGCGACCGCCTGGCGCAGCTTTCCAGCGAGAGATTGTGGCAACCCGTGGGCGCGGCGCGCAATGCCTTCTGGCTGGCCGATGGGCCATCGGGCAACGGCCGTTCGCTGGCGGGCATGGGGTTCAACGCCACGCTGCGCGATTTTGCCCTGTTGGGGCAATTGCTGCTGGACGATGGCATGGTTGATGGCGAACACGTTCTGCCAGCAGGCTGGGTAGAGCAGATGACCGCGATGCGCCCGCTCGATCCTTCCAGTCCAATGCCCGGATACGGGTTTCAGACCTGGCAGTTCGGCCACGAGCCGGGGGCCTTTGCCGCGGTGGGCCTGGCCGGGCAATATATCTACGTCCACCCTGCCAGCCGCACGGTAATCGTCAAGCTGAGCCATTATCCGCCGGGCGCGGATCTGGATGGCGAGGTGGCGGAATATTTTGCCGCCATTGCCAATACGCCGTTCCTGCAACCGCAATCGTCACAGCAATTGTCACCGTAATTGTCCTTGCCCGGTGCGGGTTTACTCGCGCCGTTCGCCGGTTATTTCGGTTACCAGATCGTCCCACATGGCGATGATGTCTGCCGGGTTGAAACGCCGCGCGCTTTGTGCCGCATTCCGGGTGAGCCGCGCGCGCTGAGCGGGATCACCCATCAGCCGGGAAAGCGTCTCGGCAAGTGCGCGGGTGTTTTCGCGTTCGACAAGCACCCCGTCCACGCCATCCTCCACGATATCGCGCGGGCCGAAATTGCAGTCGAAACTGACGACCGGAAGCCCCGCCAGCATCGCTTCGGCGAGCACGTTTCCGAAGCCTTCATAGCGCGATGACATCACGAACAGATCGGCATCTTCGACCCATGAAAGCGGCGCGGGGCTGTTGCCGGGAAGCGCGATCCTTGTGCCGAGCCGGTGTTGCTGCACCAGCGATTCCAGCTCGGACCGCTTGCTGCCTTCACCCCAGATCACCAGCCGCCAGTCCTCATGCCGCCCTGCAATCGCGGCAAAGGCGGCGATCAGCAGGTCGAAGCCCTTTTGCGTCTCCAGCCGCCCGGCACCCACTAGCACCTTGCCTGCGTGCGGCTTGCGCTCGAATGCGGGAACCTCCACCGGATTGGGAATGACCTTTGCCCGCGCGGCGATCGCTGCGGGATAAAGCAGGCGGATCGTTTCGGTTTGCAGCACGATCCCTTTCGCGCGCCGCGCCAGCTTCAGCCAGAGCTTCGCCCATAACGGATGGCCGCCTTGCGCGTGGGGATTATTGCGTTCCGATATCACCACCCGATCCGGCAATCCGATCGCCGCAAGAAGGGTGATGACGTTGATCTTGGTGAGGAAGGACAGGACGATATCCGCCCGGTTTGCGCGCAGGATCCGGCGCAGGGCGACAATGCGCCTGGCTGTCTCCCCGATGCCGCGCACAGACAGGCCGCCGCCCGATGCGATGCCGAGGCGCACCAGCCTGATTCGCGGATCGAAGGCAAATCCCAGCCGGTCTTCGGGCGCATCGAAGGCGACGATGGTGACTTCCCACCCGCGTTCGGCCCAGGCTGAAGAAATCAGCGAGATCACCCGTTCTGCGCCACCGACCCCAAGGCCGGCGACAACAAACATGATTCGCACGCCCTTGCCCCTCTTCGAATTGCGCCCGCGGCCCCGCCCGTTCAATTCGCGGCAGGAATCCGCTTGCGGAAAATGTTCCCGCTCGCAATGGATTACGCCGTTCGCTGGCGCGAGCAACTGGCAATTACGGATATATCCGCCTCCGCCTCTCCGATCCCGGCGAAAATGCCGGTGGCGGTCCTTTTTCCTGTTAACGCGCAGCGCGCATGGTAACTCCGTCGCGTAGCGACCACAGATGCACAGGAGGATGGGAAGATGCAGCCACCGGGTCTGGAATTCGTTTACGAGGCGGGCGGAGAACTCGATGCGCCGCGCCAGATTGGCGAGACCTATGACGGCGCGCGGCGGATCATCCCGATCCTCGCAGGCGGCTATGTCAAGGGGCCGCAGATCAACGGCGCGCTGATGGGCAATTCGGCCGACTGGCAATTGACCCGGCCTGACGGGGTGACGGTGGCCGATGCGCTTTATGCCATCGAAACCGATGATGGCGCGCTGATCCAGATCCGCAACCGCGGCCTGCGCCACGGCCGGCCCGAAGTGATGGCGCGGCTGGCCGCGGGGGAGCACGTCGATCCGTCCGAATATTATTTCCGCACCGTGCCCGAATTCATCGCACCCGATGGCAGATATGACTGGCTGAACCGTTCGATCTTCATCTGCTCGGGCGCGCGTTTTGCCAGTTCGATCAAGCTGTGGGTCTGGAGGGTGATGTGAAGCAACGGACATTTCTGGTGCTGGCTTCGGCGCTTGCGCTGGTGGCAGGCAACGCCAATGCGCAGGCCAACCAATCCCCGGCAGGCGATCCGGCAGAACTGCGCCAGTGGATCGACGCGGCGCTGCACCAGCGCCAGCCCGAATTGCGCGCCCTTTATGTCGATCTGCACGCCCATCCCGAACTGGCGTTTCAGGAAAGCCGCACCGCCGGCGTCCTGGCAGCAAGGATGCGCGATCTCGGATTCGAAGTAACCGAGGGCGTGGGCGGGACCGGCGTGGTGGCCATGCTGCGCAACGGGCCGGGGCCGGTGGTGATGGTCCGCACCGACATGGACGGACTGCCGCTGGAGGAAAAGACCGGCCTTGCCTACGCCAGCCGCGCTACGCAAATCGCCAATGGGGCAGAAAGCTTCACCATGCATGCTTGCGGGCACGACATGCATATGACCTGGTGGATCGGCGCAGCGGAACTGCTGTCCACCCGCCGCGAGGGCTGGAACGGGACGCTGATGTTCATCGCCCAGCCCGCCGAAGAAGTGCTGGGTGGAGCGCGGGCGATGCTGGACGACGGGTTGTTCACCCGCTTTGCCCAACCCGATTTCGCCATCGCCGCGCATACCAGCAATAATCCGGCGGGGCATGTGACGGTCAAGGACGGCATCGTTTCTTCCGCCTCGGACAGCTGGGAAATCACCTTTCACGGCCGCGGCGGCCACGGCTCGATGCCCAGCCAGACTATAGACCCGATCGTGATCGCGGCGCATTTTGTTTCCGATGTGCAAAGCGTGGTTGCGCGCGAGCGGCCGGAACACGAATTCGGCGTGATCAGCGTCGGCAGCTTTCAGGCCGGGACGGTGGCCAATATCATTCCCGATCGGGCAGTGCTGCGGCTGACATTGCGGTCTTTCACACCCGCTGTGCGCAGCCTGCTGAATGACGGAATGCGAAGGACCGCCCTTGCCAGCGCAAGCATGGCGGGCGCGCCGGAACCGCAGTTTCTGCACCTCGCCGGTGCGGCGCCACTGGTCAACAGTTCCCCCCTTGTGGAGCGGGCGATGGCGGTCTTGCAGCCTGCGCTGGGCCAAGATCTTGAGTTTCAGCCAGCCCACCTTCCGGGCGCCCCGCCGAGCGAGGATTTCTCGTTCTATGTCGCGCCCCAGACCGGGATCCCTGGTCTTTTCCTCAATATCGGAACCTATGCGCCAGCGAGGCTGGCTGACTTTGCCGGGCGTGGCGAACCCGTGCCGACAAACCACTCGCCGCAATTTGCGCCCGATGCCGATAGCGCGATCGCACCGGGCGCGCGGGCGCTGGTGCTTTCGGTGCTGAGTCTGATCGGGGCCTAGCCGATCCTGATATCGAGCAGGGTCGGCACGGTGGCGGCGAAGCTCCAGCAGAGCGCCGCGTCGATCTCTTCCACGCTCTCTACCTTGCGCGCTTCCAGCCCCTGACCTTGCGCCAGCTTCACGAAATCCAGCCCGGCAAGGTCGCAACCGGGAACGTGGTTCATGCCGAATTCGCCTGAAAAGCCCGTCAGCGCGGCATAGGCGCCATTGTTCATGATCAGGAAGCTGACCGGCAGCGCTTCCTGATGCGCGGTAAACAGCCCCTGGATCGCATACATCGCCGCGCCGTCTCCCAGCACCGCGATCACCTTGTCAACTTGCGCCATCTGCACGCCAAGCGCGCCGGGGAGCGAATAGCCCAGCCCGCCGCTGGCGCAGGAATAGAAGCCGCCCTCGCGCGTTATCGGCAGCACTTCATGCTCCGGCCCGCGCGCGGTGGGCGCTTCCTCCACAATGATCGCGCGTTCGGGCCGCAAGGCGGCCACACGTTTGAGCACGTAGGACGCCGTCATCGCCGGTTCGGGATCGGCGAGCTTTCGCGGCTGGCCGGCAAAGGCGCGGGCGTTGACCCGCCTTGCCAGCTGCGCCAGCCCGTCCATCACATCGCCCAGCACGCCGCCTGATCCATTGGGGCCACCCGGAAGATTGGCCAGATGCTGCGGATCATCGCTCAATGCCATCAGCCGGGCGTGCGGCGGCCAGTGCGGGCCTTCGCCTTCCACATGCCAGGTGAACACCGGCGCGCCCGCCACCAGAATGGCATCGTGATCGCGCAGCATATCGCGCAATTGGTCGCGCCAGGCTGGCAGGAAGCCGGCAAACTGCGGGTGATCCTCGGGGAAAGTCTCGCGCGCGGCATAGGGCGCGGCGTAAACGCTGGCGCCGCATTTTTCCGCCAGCCGGATCGCCTGCTTCCACCCGCCGGCATTGGCCACCCCCGTGCCAAGCACCAGCGCGGGGTTTTCGCAGGGGTCGATGATCGCCGCCAGATGCTCGATCCCGATGGCGGACGGCACCGGCCTCAGCACCAGTTCGGGCAGATCGGGGATGGCGCAAGGCCGATCCCAATCGTCCACCGGGATGGAAACGAACACCGGCCCCATCGGCGGAGTTATCGCGGTGGCAAAAGCGCGCGCCAGCGCCAGCGGCACGTCCTCAGCGCGCGCGGGTTCTATCGAGAACTTCACATAGGGGCGCGGAAATTCGCTCGGCCTTTCGGCGGAAAGGAAAGGGTCGAAGGGCAGGATGCTGCGCGCCTGCTGCCCGGCGGTCACCACCACCGGGGCGTTGTTCTTCCACGCGGTGAACAGATTGCCCAGTGAATGGCCGGTGCCCGCCGCGCTGTGCAGATTGACCAGCGCCGGGCGGCCGCTGGCGCGGGCATAGCCATCGGCCATGCCCATCACCACCGCCTCGTTCAGCCCCATGACATAGGGGAAGGGCAGGCCCTTCAGCATCGGCAGTTCTGTGCTGCCGGGATTGCCGAACAGCCGATCCACTCCGTAATGCGCAAATACCGCAAAGGCGGCGTCGCGAACCGTGGTCATGGCCTCAAATCTCCTCTCCGCCGCGCCGCGCGCGATCGAGCACGCTGGCCTCGTCTGTGCGATAGCGCCGCATCACGATCACCAGCAACAGCACGATCACCGGGGCGACCAGATTGATCGACATGATCGCGCGGGCCAGATCGCCGCCATTGCGATCCGATACGATACCCACGACATAGGGGCCAAGCCCCTGGCCCAGCAGCGTCATGATGATGAGATAGGTGGAAAACACGATTCCCCGCATCCGTGGCAGCACCAGCCCCAGGATCAGCGTATAGACCGGCGGCAGCCACATGGTCAGGATCAGGCTGTAAACGATGTATCGCAGGTAGAAATCGCCAGTGGTATCCGCGCTGAAGGTCCACAGCCCGGCAAAGGGTGACAGGCCCAGCGCCAGCAGCACCAGCCAGATCATCCCGCGCCCGCCCAGCTTTTTGCCCAGCAGATCGGTCAGCGGCCCGGCCACCAGCGCGCCGATGGTGGCGAGCAGCGCGGACAGCAGGCCGAATTGCACTCCGGCCTCCGCCGTGGTCAAATCGAACTTGCGGATCAGCAGCGAAGGGGTGAAGCCCATGATGCCGTAATTGATCGCGGTTTGCAGCCCGCCCACCACCATCAGCAGCACCAGCGATGGGTTGAGCGCGACATGATAGGTGGCCTTGTCGGTCAGCTTGAAGCTCTGGAACAGGTTCAGAACCACAAAGGCGCCGAAGGCCACCACGCTCCATTGCAGCACGTGCGGATTGAGCGAGAAATTGCCGAAATCGAGTGGCGGGCGGGGAGAAAACGCATCCGTTATCCGCACCATCGTTGCACACACCGCGAAGATCAACGCCAGCCCGCCAAGATTGATCGCCCATTGCCGCGCGCCCGCATCGCGCCGCCAGAGGAAATACCAGTTGGCTCCCGGCGTCACGGCCGCCAGCACGCCTGCACTCGCCTTGAACGGCGCGGGATCGGGTTTGGTCACGATCCCGTCCATCGCCCCGCGCACCGGTTCGCGCATCCGGTAGATCAGCCATGCCAGCGGGAAGCCGGGCAGCGAGGCAATGAGGAAGGCGAACTGCCAGCCCTTGAAATCGAGCGGCGCGCCGCCGGCGGCGTAGAGCAGATCCCACCATTCGGCAGCGATCCCGCCGAGCGCCATCGACAGGCCGAGGCCGAGCGCGAGGCCCACCCCCAGCCC
>JBGSLI010000557.1:0-4379 GCA_041740775.1 Alteraurantiacibacter sp.
CGGCGCGCAGGCCGCGGCTGGCGTGGAGCGAGGATGAGGGTGAGGCTGAGGGTTAGCATTCGCCAATCGTTCAGACATGGCGGGTTAGGCGTGATCGGAACTGGCGTTCAAACAGGGGGACACCATGGCCAAAGCCCGATATCTCGCCGCCGCCGCAATGGGTGCGGTGTTGTTCCTTGCTCCCGCTTCGGCGCAGCAGACCACGCCCGAACGGGGCGCTATTGCATCGGCCGATCCCACCAAACAACAGCGCAAACCGCGCGATAGCAGCGGCGTAATCGCGCTGGGCGACGCGATCGAGGCAACGCTATCGCGCGGCAGTGATAGCTATGTGTTGCAGGGCCGCGCGGGGCAGCGGGTGCGAATTTCGCTCGCCTCGTCGCGCTTTGACAGCGTGCTGCGGATTACCGGGCCCGATGGCCTTGCGCTTGAAAACGACGATGCGCCGGGAACGGAAACGCGCGACAGCCTGATCGAGGCGGTGCTTCCCGCCGATGGCGATTACCGGCTGCTGGTGTCCGCCTTCAACGGCCGGGGAAGCGGCACCTATCGCCTCGCTACGATGGACCCTGCCAACCCCGCCCCCGGCGGCGCACGCGCGCTGGCGGTGGGCGAGGCGGTGACGGGAATGCTCACCCCCAGCGATGCCACCGCATTTGGCGGCGCATATGTCGATTATTTCGCCTTTGCCGGGCGCGCCGGGCAGCGCGTGACCTTCGATCTGGCCTCGCAGGATATCGACACCACGCTCACCCTGTTCCTGCCCGACGGGCGGCGCGAGATGAATGATGATCGCGGCGGCACCGCCAATACCAACAGCCTGCTGTCGATTACCCTGCCCACCGACGGCACCTATCACGTCGCCGCCAGCAGCTTTTCGCCAGGCGAGACGGGCCGCTATGCGCTTTCCCTGCGCGAAGCCGATGCAGGCGTTCGCACCGTGCGCCCCGCCACGGGCACCTCGCGCGTGTTCGCGCTGTCGGTGGGGGTGGCCGATTACCAGCGGATCAATCCGCTCACCCGCACCGATGAGGATGCGACGCGGGTGTTTGCCGCGCTTCGCGATGCGGGCGTGCTCGCGCCCGAAAGCGTCACCCTGCTCAATTCCCGCGCCACCCGCGCGAATTTCCGGACCGCGCTTGCCGATCTTTCCCGCGCGATGGGCGAGGAAGACCTGCTGCTGATCTTCTTTTCCGGCCATGGCGAAAAGGTGGAGAACGTGACCACCGAGCACGATGGCAGCGCCGAAACGATCGAATTGTTCGACGCCGCGCTGTTCGATTACGAACTGGCGGCGATGATGGAGGATATCGACGCCCGCACGCTGCTGGTGATCGATGCCTGTTTTGCCGGCGGATTCGACAATGTGATCGATCAGCGCGTGGACCGGATGGGCATTTTCAGTTCTGACGAGGATACGCTCAGCCTGGTGGCGAGCGAGACGAAATCGGGCGGCTATATCAGCCACATCTTCCGCCGCGCGCTGGAAGGCGGGGCCGACAGCGATGCCGACCGGGCGGTGACCGCGGGCGAATTGTCCGAATTCATGCGGCGCGAATTTTACCGGCTGGTGCTGGAAACGCCGCTCGCCACCGAAGCGGAGGATTTCCGCGACATGCAGGTGCCCGCCTGGCAGCATATCGTGATCGATCGCGGCGGGGACGGAATGCCGCACCAGCAGGTGCTGATGAATCTGGGCGCGACTGGCGGCAGCACACTCGCCCGCGCAAACTGAAAGCTTTGCGCGCAAACAACAGGGCGGAAAGTCGCGATGACCTCCCGCCCCTGCGTGTTTGCGCCTTGCGCGATCAGGCCGGGCGGCGGGCGAAGATCCCGAAACCGGCGATGATGGCAAAGCAGGCCACCGGAATCACCATCGCCAGCGCCAGATTGCCACCCGTGGCATCGGCCACCACGCCATACAGCAGCGGCACCACCGCTCCGCCGAAGATTGCGACATTGATGATGCCCGATCCGTCCGCCGCGCGCGCGCCCAGCTTTTCGCAAGCGAGCGAAAAGATGGTGGGGAACATGATCGAATTCATCAGGCCCACCGCCAGCAGCGTATAGGCCGCCACTTCGCCGGTGGTGAGCGCCGAAATGATGATCAGCACAATTGCGCCGGTTGCGTTGAAGGCCAGGATCTTGCCGGGGCTGAATACCCGCAGCGCGGCAGAACCGATGAACCGGCCCACCATCGCCCCGCCCCAATACAGGCCGATCATCCAGCCGACCACGCTTTCGGGTTCACCCAGCACGCGCTCTGTCGAAAGGTAGTTGATCATGATCGAGCCGATCGAAACTTCCGCGCCGACGTAAAGAAAGATGCACAGGGCACCGTAACTGAACCGGGCACGCCGCAACAAGTCATTGTCATAAAGCCACAGCGCCGGTGCCAGCAGGATGATAAACACGCCCAGCCACCCGCTTACCTGCAAGGCGACAAAGGCCCCGATGGCGGCAAGACCCAGCCCCATCAGATAACGGCCGGATGAGACCAGTTCGCCGTCACCCATTGCCCTGGCATCGTGCGGCAGGCGGTTGCGGAACATCCAGACAGCCGCCGCCACCAGGGCGATAAGCGCGGCGACGCCGAGATAGCCTTGCCAGATGGCCTCGCTCTCGGCGGCGCGATAGGCCTGCAATTCAGCCCCCGAAAGCTGATCGGCGCTGATCGTGGCGAGGCTGCCCAAAATCACCGCTGCGCCGACGATGGGAAAGATCGTGGTGCCCAGCGAATTGAACGCCTGCGCGAAGGTGAGGCGGCTGTGGGCGGTGGAAGGCGGGCCGAGCAGGCTGATCAGCGGGTTCGCCACCACCTGCACGATCACCACTCCGCTGGCGAGGATGAACAATGCGCCAAGGAAGATCGGATAGGTTGCGGTCTGGCTGGCGGGGATGAACAGCAGGCAGCCGACAATCATCGTACACAAGCCCGCCGCCGCCCCGCGCATATAGCCGATCTTCTTGACCAGCTTCGCGCCCGGAATGCCGACGATGGCATAAGCGGCAAAAAAGCAGAACTGCACCAGCATCGCTTCGGTGTAATTGAGCGTGAACAGTTCTTTCAGCTTGGGAATGATGACATCGTTGAGCGAGGTGATCCCGCCGAAGATGAAGAACAGGCCGAAAACGAAATACTGCAGGCCCGGCGCGTTTACTGGCGGGGCATCGTCAGTCAGCGGCTGCGGATCGGTGCTGCTCGCAATATCGGGCACAAGGGCCATGTCATTCTCCTTGAAAACGGGCCGCTTCTGCGGGCGGCTCCGCGATGATGCCGGTCAGTCTATGTTCTTGTTCAGAACGAACATTGGGTGCCTTCGGGCAGATCCTCGCGCCGGATTTCGGCGATGCGGAAAGTCACATCGCCCTGTGTCATGAAACTGATCCGTTCGCCAAGCCCCGGCGCGCAGGCGCTGGTGATAATCATTTCGCGGAAGCCCTTTTCGAAGGCGTGGGCGAACGGTTGAGTCAAATCAACCGTGCTGCCTTCGTCTCCCAGTTGCAGCATGATCGGCGCGGTGGGCCGGGTGACGACTTCGTAGGTGATGCGCCACGCCCCGCCGCTGTCCATGCCCTGCGTGATGCCAAGGCTGGCCCCGGCGCGCATGGTGATCTCGCGCGAATCTTCCTGTGCCTTGCGGTCATATCCGCGCGCGGTAACCCCCGCCTCGCTGCCGATGAGGTTGGGCAATGCGCCCCCTCCTGCACCAGCGCCGGCATTGGCGATCACCCCCAGCGCCAGCCTGCCCGACCCGAACACCTCCGATCCGTCAAAAGCGGAAAGCGCGGCGCATTCCTCGCTCAGTCGGGCCATCGGCGAGCTATCGTCCAGAGCCCGGCCGTAGCCGAACGGAAACAGCGCGCCTTCTGCCTCGTTTACCGGCGCACCGTTGCAATCGGCGGGCCAGGAGAAGGACAGTCGTCCGGTGGCAGGCCGCGCCCCGGTGAGCACATCGGCCACGCCCGCCCCCTCGCTTCCCGGAAGCCAGGAAGCGACAAAGGCATCGGCGGCGTTCAATTCGCGGTTCATCCACAAGGGGCGGCCCGAAAGGAACACCGCGACCGTGGGGATGCCTTGTTCGGCAAACCCGCGCAGCAGGTTCAGCCCTTCCTCGTCGCGCAGCACCAGATCGCGCTGATCGCCGGCAAATTCGGCATAGGGCGCCTCGCCGAACACCACCACCGCCACATCGGGCCGCGCGGCAAAACTGCCGTCGGGCGAAAGCGTGGCGCTGCCGCCATTGGCGGCAATCGCATCGCGCAGCCCTTCCCAGATCGATTGCGCATTGGGGAACAGATCGCGCGGCAATTGGGTGCCGCCCTGCCAGGTCAACGTCCAGCCGCCCGCAGCCTGCGCGATACTGTCTGCCGCATGG
>JBGSLI010000558.1:0-5768 GCA_041740775.1 Alteraurantiacibacter sp.
CGCGATCATGATGCCGATCACCCATGGCATCGGTCCGGCAATGCGCGCCTGTTGCAGGATGCGCGCGCTGTCACCCAAGCGAGCGGATCGGCGGCGAGGGGGTTTGGCCGCGCTCATGCCGATTGCGTTTCGCGCCGGGGCGGATAGCGCAGCGCCCCGGTGGGATCGGACAATTGCCCCTTGTCCAGCCGCATGATCAGCGAATCGGGCACCTTGCGCAGCAGGTGAACATCGTGGGTGGCCACCACCACCGTCGTGCCCAGCCGGTTGAGCGCTTCGAACAATCGCAGCAGCTTGATCGACATTTCGGGATCGACGTTGCCCGTCGGCTCGTCCGCCACCAGGATTTCGGGCCGGGCAATCACCGCACGGGCGATGGCGACGCGCTGCTGTTCCCCGCCCGAAAGCGATTCGGGACGCGCGTGACTGCGGTGATCGAGCCCGACCCAGGCGAGCATATCGTCCACCGGCTTGCGCAGGCGTTCTTCCGACATGCCCGAAATGCGCAGCGGCAGCGCCACATTGTCGAAGGTGGAAAGATGCGGGACGAGGCGGAAGTCCTGGAACACCACGCCGATTCTCCGCCGGAAATCGGGCAGCGCCCGGCGCGGCATGGTGATCACATCCTCGCCGAACATCGATATCATTCCGCGGCTGGGGCGCTGCGCCAGATAGAGCAGCCTGAGCATCGAGGTCTTTCCCGCCCCGCTGGCACCGGTGAGGAAATAGAAACTGCCGGGATAGAGCGTGAAGGAAATATCGCTCAGCACCTCGCGCTCGGTGCCATATCGCAGGCCCACATTGGCAAACTGGACGATGGCGCTTGGCGGCGTGCTCATACCGGCTAGCTAGGGCCTTGTGCGGACAACGGAAAGGGCGCGAATGCGATGCAATGGTGCCATAGGCGCTGGTGCTTGTGGAAAAAAGCCGCAACTGCGCCTTTCGTGAAGGTGGTCAACCTTGTTGCGGAGCAATGGCGCGCGTAGGCAGTATGCTAGGTCGATGATTATTCAGTGTCCCGCCTGCACGACGCGCTATGCCGTGCCCGATACCGCCATCGGCGTGGATGGCAGAACCGTGCGCTGCGCGAAATGTCGCCACAGCTGGTTTCAGGACGGGCCGGAACTGGTGGTGCCCGATGGGAGTGCGGCGGGCGTCATGCCGCCTTCACCCCCTCCCCCATCCGGAACCGCCCCATCCGAACCTTCCGCTACTCCCCACTCTGATCCGGAGCGCGTTGCCGCGCCGCAGCCAGCGGATGATGCCTGGGGTGCGCCCGATCCTGAGCCAGTTGCACCGATTGCTGAGGAGGAGGAGGAGCGCGATGAGCCGCCGATCGGCCCCTCGCCCGAATCGCTGCGCGATGAAATCCGCCCGCCGCGCGCTCGGCCAGATGGCAACGAATCCGGCGATTTCGGCGATCCCCCGCCTTCGCCCTTCGATTACGAACCGCCGTTCCGCCCGCGCCGCAATCCGCTCAAGGTGTGGAGCTGGGCTGCGGGCATTTTCGCGGTTGTTGCCGCCGGGCTGATCTTCGCGGTGTCCTATTGGGGTCTGCCCGCCTGGGTGCCGGTCGAACGGCCCACCTTTGCCGTGGGCAATCCCGATCTTCAGCTCGATTTCCCGCGCGAACAGCAGGAGCGGCGCACGCTTCCCAACGGCACCGAATTCTTCGGGGCGACCGGCACCATCACCAATATCGGAACGCAGGCGCACACAATCCCCTCGATCCTGATCGTGCTGCGCGACGCGCGCGATCGCAAGGTTTACGAATGGGTCGTCCCCCCGCCGCAGCGCACGCTGGCGCCGGGAGAGACGGTGCCGGTGAGCGAGGCGGTGACCGATATCCCCCGCTCGGCGCGCGAAGTGCAGTTCGGCTGGAAACCCGAATAGGGCGCTGGGCGAACGGCACATCTGCCCTCGTGCCGCGCTGGCAGATCCCGCCTTTGACACCGCCACCAATCACAGCTTGCAGCCCCATTGCCCATTTGCTAGTGGCGCGCTCCTACCCGAGGCGGTCCGTTGGCCGGTCCTCCCATCGACGTGCGGTCGTGGCGGAACTGGTAGACGCGCAACGTTGAGGTCGTTGTGGGCGAAAGCCCGTGGAAGTTCGAGTCTTCTCGACCGCACCAAACTCTTGAATATAAAGGGAAATTTCCCCGACCGGCTATTTTCTGGCCGGTTTTCCGTGGCTTTGGCGCTGCATCTGCAGCGCCTAACAGTCTCTCGCTTCAGATATGTCCCCGAAAGCGGCGCAGGTCTCCGGGCTCGGTAAGAGTGGCATCTGTTGCGTTGTACAACAGTTGCACCGCGGTTGCGCATGCGCGACGGACAGAATGGATCGCTTCAGGATACCGTTGCTGAGCCGCCGGTGCTGCTCATCCCAGTCGGGCGACAGGCTGGTCCCATTGAGCTTGGCCCGCGTAAGAGACTCGGGCTGGGTGCCGTCCAGAATAGAGGTGACGATGTTAGGTGCGAGCCAGCTTGGCCGCATCAAGTCTGCGAGTCGCGCACAGCCCATGCCGAGCCGCGCTGCTGTCTGTGAAAGAGACGCGGCTTTGCCATCGCGCCTGCCGGATGATGCGCTGCCCGATTTCGTTCTCCAGCGGATTTTCGCAAATGATGTGAGAATCGCCATAACGGCAATTCAGGCAGGGCGCAGGGCGCAGGGCGCAAGTGTGGGAGGTGTGACGTGGGAGCAGAATGACCACAAACCCGAACAGGAACAGGCCGATGCGGGCTCCCATTACTTCGGCAGGATAGGTTGTCATGAATCGCTCGGAAACCAAACAATCCAGCGACAACAATAGTCGAAAGCTACCAAATATTGGCGGCAGAACCGTAGTTCTCCGGTATCGTCGGAGGAACAATGTCCAACCATGTTTGTTTCTTACAACGACAGAGGGAGGATCTAATGCGCATTCGAATCCGAAGGTTGGTTGCCGCCGGCACTGCATCGCTGGCTATGGCGTTCGCCCCACTGGCATTTGCCCAAGGCCAGGATAATGGCAGAGGCAATGGCGGTGGACCTTCTGCTGCTGAAGGCAACGGTAATCCAAGCAGTGGCAATCGCGACAATGGCAATCCCGGCAGTGGCAATCCCGGCAGTGGCAATCGCGACAATGGCAACGCCAATAACGGAAATCAGGGTGGATCGGCCGCATCGGCTCCCGGTAACGGAAACGCCCCGACCGCGCGCGGCGGCCAGCCGCCTCAGGTGGATCGCGGCAGGTCCAGCCGCGCGGTCGAGCGTGGAAACGGGAATGGCGTTGGCAACAACCGCAATGCGGGATCCCGCGGCGATCGCGCAAGAGACGGGGCCGAAGTCGACTTCGCGCTTCGCGGGTTGCGCGACGCATTCGGGATTCGCCCCCGACTGATCGAGGGCTGCCCGCCGGGCCTCGCCAAGAAACGCAATGGCTGCCTGCCTCCGGGGCAGGCCAGGCAGGCCTATCGCAGCTACAACCCCGGCTTCTTCAGCCTGTTCGGGGCGGATCGCGGGGACTATTTCTACAATGACGGCTACCTGCTGCGTTATCGTGGAGACAGTCTGCTTGGATACCTTCCGCTGCTCGGCGGCGCGCTGGGCATCGGCAACGTCTGGCCGGACTATTACGAGCCTCAACCCCTGCCAGCCTATTATACCGACTATTACAGCCTCGGTGATGCGCGCAGCTACCGGTATGCTGACAATGTGATCTACCGCGTGGATCCAGAGACAGCAGCGATAACTTCGGTCGCGGCCTTGCTGACGGGAGACCAGATAGAAGTCGGCCAGCCAATGCCGCGCGGTTACGACGTATACAATGTCCCCTACCGCTATCGTGATCGCTATTACGATACGCCCCAGGCACGCTATCGCTATTCCGACGGCTACGTCTACAGCATCGACCCCGAGACCGCACTGGTTGCGTCGGTGATCGATTTGGCCATTTGAGAGGGTCCACCATGAGGAACTGGTTCAAGAATTTCGCCATCGCCTTCGGCCTGGCGCTCGCCTTGTCTGCGTGCGGTTCCGAGACCGAAAGCGCAGCAGGTGCGGATGACAGGAGCGGCGATCCGCTGTCTGAAGTTATCGGCGGCGACGCTTCGCTCGCGATAGCGATGGGCGCATTCGAACGGACCGGGCTGGTCGGCGTAATCGCAGGCGATGCGGACTACACGGTATTCGCACCGACAGACACTGCATTCCAGGCGCTTGGCGACGAAGCCTCAACACTACTGGAAGATGAGTCTCGCAGGGCAATCCTTGCTGCCATCCTGCGCGAGCACATGGTGCCCGGCGCACTCACGCCAGACGCAATACGCGCCGCCATCGATAGCAATGGCGGCGAGGTTTCCATGACGAGTTTCGGCGCGGGCACTCTGGTCTTCAGTATCGATGGCGCTGATATTGTTGTCACCAACGAAACTGGCCAGCAGTCCAGACTGAGCGAGGAGGCGGTTATCGCAAGCAACGGAGTGGTCGTCCCGATCGACAGCGTGCTGGTCGATCCTGCCGCATTGGAGCAATGACGGGAGGCTGCAGCTTCGCCTGATGATGTCAGTTGGAGTTCAACATCATTCCGAAAGCCGCCGAAGCGACCACGCTTAGGGTCAGGACCTAACCATCTGTTCTTTAGCGACTTGGGTTGTTGGTGGCGTTTACTGCCCCGTGGCCCTTCCCCTTCGCTCAGCGGCAGAGCCAGACTTCCGGTAACCTGCCCCTCGGCGCTTACTACCAGGCCGAGCCGCGATTCGGGAAGGCCGCGGAAACGCTGCAACGGTGGCATAATAAGACAGGTGACCGGCGCAAAACGGTTAAAAGTCGAGTGCGACCGGTGTGACCGCCATGCAGGAACGAAGCGAAAAAGCGTTCATCTGCATCGACCGGTGCCCCCTCAATTCATCGATCGAGGCTCCAGCCTGCACCGCAATGGGGTGGGTTTCAACGGCAGGTGGCGGACACGCGAAGTTGCGGGGAATTGGTTACCCCATTCCCGGCAGGTTGAACCCCGGCGGCAGGCCCAGTCCCTGCTGCATTTCCGCCATATGTTCGCCCGCCTTGCGGTCAGCCTTGTCGCGCGCGTCGTTGAAGGCGGCGGTGACGAGGTCTTCGAGGAGGGGCTTTTCTTCCGCCACCATCAGGCTGTCGTCGATCGACACGCCGATGATCCGCCCGCGCGCGCTGGCGCGAACCTTTACCAGCCCGCCGCCCGCTGCGCCCTCCACTTCGATATTGTCCAGCTTCACCTGCGCATCGGCCATCTGCTGCTGGATCTTCTGCGCCGCTTCCTGCGCGGCGCGCATCATTTCTTCCATGTTCTGCATTGATCTGTCCTTTCGATATCTCAGGTGCGGTTCAGGCGCGGCGCGTCCAGTCCTCGCGCGCACCGCGCGCAGGTTCGCCACCCTGCACCATCTGCGCATCGGGAAAGGCAGCAAAGGCGGCTTCCACCAGCGGGTGCCGACGAATCCGTTCCCCCTCCGCCTGCCGCGCAGCTTCCTGCGCTTCGACCAGCGTGGGGGAGCCCTCGCCTTCGGCCTTGATAACTTCCCAGCGGGTGCCGAACACTTCCTGCAAGCCCTGCCGCAATTCAGGGGCGATATTTTCGCCAAAGCCGGGCGGCTGGGTATATTCGATCCTGCCGGGTTCGAGCGCGATCACCCGCACCTGCATCCGCAGCATTGTGGCCAGCGACATCGCATTGGGCAGGTGCGAATTGTCGATCCGGTCGACCACATCGGCCCATTGCAGCGCCGCCGCCGGAGCGCTACCCGAAGCGCCC
>JBGSLI010000559.1:0-3854 GCA_041740775.1 Alteraurantiacibacter sp.
GCAGGTCGAACGGCACGGCGAAACCGGCGATATCGCCGCGCTGGTGCTGGCGGGCGGGGAGCGGATCGCGGGCGATTTCTTCATCGATTGCACCGGCTTTCGCGCGCTGCTGATCGAAGGAACGCTGGGCGCGGGCTTTGACGACTGGAGCCGCTATCTGCCGTGCGATCGCGCGCTGGCGGTGCCTTGCGAAGGCGGCGGCGATTTCACCCCCTATACCCGCGCCATCGCCCGGCGGGCCGGGTGGCAGTGGCGCATTCCGCTGCAACACCGGATCGGCAACGGGCTGGTTTATGCAAGCGCGCATCTTTCCGACGATGAGGCGAGCGCGATCCTGCTCGCCAATCTCGACGGCGAGCCGCTGGCGGACCCGCGCCCGTTCCATTTCATCACCGGCAAGCGCTGTGTTCAATGGAAGAACAACTGCCTTGCCATCGGCCTTGCGGCGGGCTTCCTCGAACCGATGGAATCGACCTCGATCCACCTGATCCAGAGCGCGATCAGCCGGTTCATGGCGGTGCTGCCGCGCGGGCAGGGGGAGGTGACGAGCGCGCGCTGGTTCAATGCGCAGAGCAGCTTCGAATGGGAGCGCATCCGCGACTTTCTGGTGCTGCACTACACCGCCAATCAGCGGGTGGGCCAACCCTTCTGGGACCAGCAGCGCAATATGGAACTGCCCGCCACGCTGACCGAAAAGCTGGAACAATGGCGCGCCACCGGCACGCTCCACCGCGAGCATGAGGAACTGTTCACCGAAACCGGCTGGTTCCAGGTGCTGGCGGGGCAGGGGGTGGAAGCCCGCGGTTACAATCCGGTGGCCGATGCCGTGCCCGAAGCAGACCTTCGCGCGCTGTTCGAACAGACCGAGATCGCGGCGGTCGAACAAGTGCGCCCGATGGCCGGCCATCTGGAATTCCTGAAGGATTTTGTCGGCGCCGCCGCGCGCAAGAAGGAAGCTGTATGATCCCCCGTTCGCTGTTCACCATTGCGCTGGCTGCCGCTGCTCTGCCCGGCTGCGCCACCGCACAGCAGCTTCCCGCGCCCGATGCGGATAATACCAACTATGACAGTGCCAGCTATCTCGACCGCGCGCCGGGCGAGGAGATCGTCTATTTCGTCCTGCCCGACCGGTTCGAGAACGGCGATCCGGCGAACGACACGGGCGATTTTTCGGGCGACCGGCTGGCCACCGGCTTCGATCCTGCCGCGCGCGGGTTTTTCCACGGCGGCGATCTGGCGGGGCTGACCAGCCGCCTCGATTATCTCGGAGGGCTGGGCGTCACCGCCATCTGGTTTGCCCCGATCTTCCAGAACAAGCCGGTACAGGGGCCGCCAGGAGATGAGAGCGCGGGCTATCACGGCTATTGGGTAACCGATTTCACTCGGCCCGACGGGCATTTCGGCACCCCTGCGGAATTTGCCGCCTTCGTCGATGCAGCACACGCGCGCGGGATGAAGGTCTATATGGACATCATCACCAACCACACCGCCGATGTCATCACCTATGCCGATGGCGATGCAGGAAATTTCGAATATCGTAGCCTCGCTGATTATCCTTATTCGACGCGCGGAGGGCCGGACGGGCAGCCGATCAACCCCGGCTTTGCGGGTCATGAGGATTCGCGCGCGGAGAACTTCGCGCATCTGGTCGATCCCAATTACGCCTACCAACCTGTGGTGCCGGAAGCCGAGACGGACGTAAAGGTGCCCGCCTGGCTCAATGATCCGGCCTATTACCACAATCGCGGCAACAGCAGCTTTACCGGCGAAGACAGCCGCTTCGGCGATTTTTCCGGGCTGGATGATCTGTTCACCGAACATCCGCGCGTGCGCGAAGGGATGATTGCCATCTTCTGCGACTGGATCACGCAGACGCGCGTGGACGGTTTCCGCATCGATACCGCGCGCCATGTCGATCCCGGCTTCTGGCAGGTGTTCGTTCCGGCGATTGAGGAATGCGCACAAGGCGCAGGCATCCCCAATTTCCACATGTTCGGCGAGGTGTACAAGGATGTGCCCGATAACGGCTATATCGCCCAATATACCCGGCGCGATGGCTTGCCCGCGGTGCTCGATTTCGCCTTTCAGGCGGCGATGCGCGAAGTGATCGGGCGCGGGCAGGGCACGGTGGTGCTGGCCCACATGTTCGATGGCGATGTGCTGTATGAAGGCGGGGAGGAGGCCGCAAAGGGCCTGCCGACCTTCCTTGGCAATCACGACATGGGGCGCTTTTCCTCCTTGCTGCGCGAGGACATTCCCGGAATTGCACAGGACGAACTGCTCGCTCGCGTGATGCTGGGCCATGCGATGATGCTGACCCTGCGCGGTTCGCCGGTGATCTATTACGGCGATGAACAGGGCTTTGTGGGTGACGGCAACGACCAGAAGGCGCGCGAGGACATGTTCCCCAGCCTCACCGCCGAATATAATGACAATGTGCTGATCGGCACCAGCGCCACCACGGCCGACAGCAATTTTGACCGCAATCATCCGCTCTATCGCCTGATCGCGCAGTTTTCCGCCATCCGCCGCGCGCATCCCGCGCTCACCAGCGGGCGCCAGCAGGTGCGCCATTACGAACAGGAACCGGGCATTTTCGCCGCCGCGCGCTTCGATCCGGCAGACGGCACCGAATATCTCGCGGTGTTCAATACCAGCGGCGAGCAACGCTCCGCCAATGTCTGGGTGAATTACGCCGCACGGCGATTTGAAACGCTGGCGGGAAACTGCCCTGCCGAGGTCAGCGCGCCGGGCAGCGCGGCCTTCAGCCTGCCCGCTTTCGGCTGGGCGCTGTGCCGGGTGAGCGAGGTGGCCGAATGAATGCCTCCGCATCATCTTCCCTTCCGTGGTGGAAGGGCGCGGCGATCTATCAGATCTATCCGCGCAGCTTCATGGATTCGAACGGTGACGGGATCGGCGATCTGCCGGGCATCACCAGCCGTCTCGATCACGTCGCCTCGCTCGGCGTCGATGCGATCTGGGTCAGCCCGTTCTTCACCAGCCCGATGAAGGATTTCGGCTATGACGTGGCGGATTACCGCGATGTCGATCCGATCTTCGGCACGCTCGCCGATTTCGATGCGCTGGTGGCGCGCGCGCATGATCTGGGGCTGAAGCTGCTGATCGATCAGGTCTATTCGCACACCTCGGACGGACACGCATGGTTTGCCGAAAGCCGCGCCAGCCGCGATAATGCCAGGGCGGACTGGTATGTCTGGGCCGATCCCCGGCCCGATGGTTCGCCGCCGTCCAACTGGCAATCGGTGTTCGGCGGCCCAGCGTGGACGTGGGATGCGCGGCGGCGGCAGTATTACCTGCACAATTTCCTTTCCAGCCAGCCGCAGCTCAATCTGCACAACCGGCAGGTGCAGGATGCGGTGCTGGATGTGATGCGTTTCTGGCTGGATCGCGGGGTGGACGGGTTCCGCATCGATGCGCTCAATTTCGCCATGCACGATCCGGGGCTGCGCGATAATCCGCCCGCGCCCGAAACCAACCGGCCGCGCACCCGGCCGTTCGATTTCCAGCAGCGCATCCATAACCAGTCGCATCCCGATATCCCGCGCTTTATCGAACGCATCCGCGCGCTGACCGACGAATATGACGGCATCTTCACCGTGGCCGAAGTGGGCGGGGATGAGGCGGACGCGGAAATGAAGGCTTTCACCGCGGGGGAGACGCATCTCAATTCCGCCTATGGCTTCGATTTCCTTTATGCTGACAGGCTGACCCCGACGCTGGTGTGCGCCGCGCTGGCGCACTGGCCCGATGTGGCTGGGCTGGGCTGGCCAAGCTGGGCGTTCGAGAACCACGATGCCCCGCGCGCGCTTTCGCGCTGGTGCGCGCCCGATCAG
>JBGSLI010000560.1:0-3168 GCA_041740775.1 Alteraurantiacibacter sp.
GGCGGCATCGGCAACCGCAGGCCCGCCCGCCGCCGGTCCCCTGTCGGCACCGGGGATAACCGCGCAGCCCGCCAGCAGAATAGTGCCCAGGCCCGCTGTCAGCAGGCGTTTCCAATTACCGAACATGCTTGCCGTCTCCGCTAAAGCTGGTCCAAGGGTGCGCGCGTGACAGACGATGGCGCTTCCCTTCCTTCCGGCCTCTATATCGTCGCCACGCCGATTGGCAATCTTGGCGACATCACCTTGCGGGCAGTGGATATCCTTTCGCGGTGTAATGCCATCGCCTGCGAGGATACGCGGGTAACGGGCAAGCTGCTGCGGCATCTGGGTATCAGCAAACCCATGTGGCGCTATGACGATCACGCCTCCGCCGGCGATCGTGAACGATTGCTGCAAGCGATGCGGCAGGGCGCGGTGGCGCTTGTGAGCGATGCGGGAATGCCGCTGGTGTCCGATCCCGGTTACCGGCTGGCAAGAGACGCAAAAGCTGCGGGAATTTGCATTACCGCGCTGCCCGGCGCCAATGCGCCGCTTACCGCATTGGCGCTGTCGGGCCTGCCCAATGATCGCTTCCTGTTCGCCGGTTTCCTGCCCGCCAAGGACAAGGCGCGGCGCGAAGTGCTGGAGGAACTTGCGCCCGTTCGCGCGACGCTGATCTTTTTCGAAACCGCCCCGCGCCTGGTCAAAAGCCTGGCCGCCATCGGGGAAGTGCTGCCGGGGCGCGAGGTGGCGGTGGCGCGCGAATTGACCAAGATTTACGAGGAATGCCGCCGCGCGAGCGCCGCCGAACTTGCCGCGCATTACACCGCCCATCCGCCCAAGGGCGAGATTGTGCTGCTGATCGGCCCGCCTGCCGAAGCGGTGCCGAACGCGGCGGATGCCGAGGCGATGCTGCGCGAATTGCTGGTGACACAAAAGGCATCGCAGGCGGTGGCGCTGGTGGCCAAAGCCACCGGAATGGACCGCAAGGCGCTTTATGCCCGCGCGATGGAGTTGAAGGGCGAATGAAGCGCCAGCGGGCCGAAGCGCGCGGTCGCAAGGCCGAGGACGAAGCCGCCTGCTGGCTGGAGGCGCAGGGGTGGGAAGTGCTCGCCCGGCGGGTGAAGGTGAAGGCGGGAGAGATCGATCTGGTCGCCCGGCAAGGCGGCCTTGTCGCCTTCGTCGAGGTGAAATGGCGCGCGCGGGCGGAAGATCTCGATTTCGCCATCGACGAATACCGCCTGCGCCGCGTAGCCGCCGCCGCCGAAGCGGTCGCGCCCGAATATGCGAAAGACGGCGAAGATCTGCGGGTGGACGTGATCCTGCTTGCGCCAGGTGCGCCGACTCGCCACATCGAAAACGCGTGGATGCCATAAGGAAATGCCATGTCATTAAGAGTAGCCGTGCAGATGGACCCGCTGGAAAGCATTAAAATCGCGGGCGACTCCAGCTTTGCGCTGATGCTGGCGGCGCAGGCGCGCGGGCATTCGGTGTGGCATTACGATGTCGGCACGCTTTCGTGGCACGATGGCAAGGTCTGCGCCTGGGCGCGGCCGGTTACGGTGCAGAAGGTGGTGGGCGATCATTTCACCGCCGGGCAATTGCGCCGGATCGATCTGGGCGCGGATATCGATGTGGTGCTGATGCGGCAGGATCCGCCGTTCCATCTCGGCTATATCAGCGCCGCGCTGCTGCTGGACAGGCTGAAGGGCACCACGCTGGTGAGCAATGATCCGCGCGAGGTGATCAATGCGCCCGAAAAGATGTATGTGCTCGATTACGCACGCTTCATGCCGCCCACGCTCGTCACCCGTGTGCTGGATGATGTGCGCGAATTTCAGCGGCAGCACGGGGCGGTGGTGGTAAAGCCGCTGCACGGCAATGGCGGCAAGGCGATCTTCCGGCTGGATGCCGACGGCACCAATCTTTCCGCGCTGATCGAAGTGTTCAACCAGACCTGGCCCGAACCGCATATGGTGCAGCCGTTCCTGCCCAGCGTGGCCGACGGCGACAAGCGCATCGTGCTGGTGGATGGCGAAGTGGCGGGCGCGATCAACCGGCGGCCCGGCGTGGGCGAATTCCGATCCAATCTGGCGCAGGGCGGCTCTGCCGAAGCCACCCAGCTGACCGCGCGCGAGGCGGAAATCTGCGCCGCGATGGGGCCGGATCTGAAGCGGCGCGGGCTGACCTTTGTAGGGATCGACGTGATCGGCGGCGAATGGCTGACAGAGATCAACGTCACCAGCCCCACCGGCATCGTCGCCATCGATGCCTTCAACGGCACCGACACGCCCGGAATGATCTGGGATGCGCTGGAAGCCCGCCACGCCGCGATGTGACGTGAACCTGCATCCCCCAAAGGCGTTACCCCTGCATGGATGAATTGCATGGATGATCTGATAATCGATCTGATCGCGCAGGGCGGTTATTTCGGCATCTTCGGGCTGATGGTGCTGGAAAACGTGTTTCCGCCCGTGCCCAGCGAGGTCATCATGGGGGTGGGCGGTCTGCTGGTGCAGCGCGGGGCGATGGATTTCTGGCCGCTGCTGCTGATCGGCACTTCGGGCACCACGTTGGGCAATTACTTCTGGTATTGGCTAGGTGACAGGCTGGGATACCGGCGGCTGGAACCGCTGATAGACCGCTGGGGCCGCTGGCTGACGGTTGATTGGGAACATATCGCGGCGGCGCAAGTGTTCTTCGTGCGGCGCGGGCACTGGGTGGTGTTCCTGCTGCGCTTTTCGCCCTTCTTGCGCACCATCATCTCGCTGCCCGCAGGGCTGGCGCATATGCCGAAGGGCAAATTTCTCGGCTTCACCTTTGCCGGATCGCTGGTGTGGAATGCGCTGCTGATAAAGGGCGGGCAATGGCTGGGGCATTACCTGCAGGATTCGCAGGATATCCTCGGCTGGGTGATCGTGGGGCTGGTTGTGCTGACGCTGGCGGCCTATCTGTGGCGGGTGTTTACCTTCGTGCCGCGCGCGAGCCGGCAGGCGGATTAGGAATTTTCACGCGGATGGGCGGAACGATAGGCGTCCAGCATCCTTGCCGCATCGACCTGCGTGTAAATCTGCGTCGAACCAAGGCTGACGTGGCCGAGCAATTCCTGCAATGATCTCAGATCGGCCCCCGCGCCCAGCAGATGCGTGGCAAAGCTGTGCCGCAGCGCGTGCGGCGTGGCCGTATCGG
>JBGSLI010000561.1:0-2485 GCA_041740775.1 Alteraurantiacibacter sp.
CCGTCTCCGGCTCGATCCGCAGCAGGCAGTTGAAATTGGCCCCCACCGGGCCGCCCAGCATCGGCGGGCCCTTGGCCGCAGGGTTCATGCTGAGATACCATGCGCGGCCATAGGCACGGCCCTGCACCGCATCTGCCACCCGGCACAGATCGCCCGGAGGGCCGAGCGGGCGCTCTGCAATCACCAACTCTTCCGCGCGCATGTCCACGCTCCAGCGGGTCAGCGCGCCCTTGATGTCCTGCTGCGCGATATGCACCCCGCCCGCCTCGCGCATGAAGGCAAAGGCGTTGGTGTCCGATAGGCACAGATCGACATGCACCATATCGCCTTCCTCAAAGGCGTTTACTTCATGGAAGCAGGAAACCCCCACCGGCCCCTGCACCCAGCGCATTTCGGATACATCGCCGTAACGCGGCATGATCCCCAGCCAGCTCGGCAGATCCTGATGGTGCGCCCAATGCGCGCCGCCCGCCTTCAGCCGGTCAAGATCGGCCAGCGTGGGGAACAGCGGGAAGATGGCGTAATTTTCGGTAATCACGAAATCGTGGATGGTCGAGCAATAGGGCTGATCGAACCATTGTTCCTTCACCAGATTGCCGTCTGCATCGGCGATGCAATAGGCGACATCGAGGCTGCACAGCCCGCCCGCCTCGTAACCGAAGAAGAACATTTCGCCCGTCACCGGGTCGATCCGCGGGTGCGCGGTGAAGGTTTCGGAACGCAGCCTGCCTTCGTAATCCCACCGGCCCACCGTTTCCAGCGTATGCGGGTTCACCTCATACCCGCGCCCGTCCTCCTTGGTCATGAACAATCGTCCGCCGTGCCACACCGGCGTGGTGTTGGCGACGGTGCGATCCTTGCCCTTGACGCTCGGATCATCGGTGAAGGGGTTGCGATAGCGCCCGAACAGCGCGCGTCCCGCGCTCTTTTCCGCCAGATAACGCTCTGTCTCGACATATTTCATGGCGTAATCCACCTGCCCGCCGTGGAAATGGAACCGGCCGATCATGCCATCATGATTGAGCGCGATGTCATCATCGAACATCGGCGCATGGGCATTGTCTGGCACCGCGCGGAAGAAGGCCCCATCGATGGCGGCGGGGATTTCCCCTTCCATTTCCAGCGCTGTAAGCGACAATTCCTGCTGGCGCGGGGTATTGGTGCCGGTGAAATGGATCGTTTGCGGGAAGGCGTTCATGCGAATATCCTCTCAGCGATTCTGGCTTTCGCTTGCGTTTGCAACAATGCTAACGTTTGTTACTGTCAGCGCAAGCGCACAGGTTTGACGCGCATCAAACGGGAGGAATCTTGGTGGGGCTGGAAAACAAGGGCGGTTGCGCCGAAGCGGATGTGAGCCGCACCATGCATATCAGCGAAGATCGTGAAGTCGTGCTGCTGCACCGGCTGCTGAAGCTGACCAACCGGCTGATGGCGCCATTTTCCACCCATCTGGCGCACAGGCACAAGATCTCCATCAACGAATTCCGCTTGCTGATGACGGTGGGTGCGCTGGGCCGCACCGCCAGTCATGAGGTGGCCGAGGCAACCGGCGTCAACGCGATGAGCATCAGCCGCGCGGTCGCCACGCTGGAAAAGCACGGTCGGCTGGTGGTGCAGCCGGACCAGAGCAATCGCCGCCGCAAATGGCTCAGCCTGTCGCCGGAGGGCGAGCGATTGTATCAGCTGATGCGCCCGCAGACCGAAACGGTGGCGCATTACCTGTTCGGCCGTCTGGCGCAGGACGAGCTGGAAGGGTTCGAGCAGATCGTCGAACGGCTGATCGAGCGGCTCGATGCAAAAGATGCGGATGGCCGTTCGGTGTTCCTTGAACGCACCAAGCCGGCCGATGACTGACGCAGAGCGCCGCGCGATAGAGGCCGATGTGACGCGGCTGATCCACGCCTATGTGTGGGCGAGCGACGCGCAGGACTGGCAGGCGTGTGCTGCGCTTTACACCGAAGACGCGGTGTTTCGTCGCCCCAGCGGGGGTGATCCGGTGGTGGGCCGCGCAGCGATTCTCGCCAGCTTCACCGCCCGGCCCGCGCGCGCGCAGCGGCATGTGATCGCCAATGTGCTGGTCGAAGTCGAAGGCCCGGCCACCGCGCGGGCGCAAAGCGTGATCGTGCTTTACATGGGTGATGCGGTGCCAAAGGACGGAGAATCAGGCTTGCCGGTGCAGGATGCAAGGAGCCCGCTGGTGGGCACCTTCACCGATCTTTGCGTACTGACGCCCGAGGGGTGGCGCTTTGCTGAGCGGACAGGCGGGCTGGATTTTTCGGCCTTAACCTCTCCCCGTCGCAGCGCCATCGGTACCAGCAGCGCCACCAGCGCACAGGCCGCAGCGGGCAATGCAGCCACCGCGAGGAAAGTCTGCGCGGGCACATCATGGGCAATCATCCATCCGCCCAGCGGCGGGCCGGCAAAGGCTCCCAGCCGCGCCACCAGCACGCCCATTCCCACCGCGCTCGAAAGCAGCCGCGCGGGG
>JBGSLI010000562.1:0-1998 GCA_041740775.1 Alteraurantiacibacter sp.
GGCAGCGCCAGCTTGAAGCGTTCCAGGGGGGATTCGTCGGCCATCGAGGCGGCCTATAGAGAGGCAAAGCCGATGGCGGAAGGGCTGCCGGGTTCAGTCGGCCGAGGCGGTGAGCGCGCGCATCGCGGCCAGGCTGGCGGCCAGGCTGGCCCAGGGATCGGGCGCATCGTCGCGCTCGATCAGCCAATAGGCCCGATCATCGCCGAATTCTTCCACCAGCGCGGCAAAATCGATATTCCCCGCGCCGACATCGGCCATCGCCCCGCCCTGGTCCATGTCTTTCATGTGGAAATGGGTGATCCGGTCCCGATGCCGGCGGAAGAATGCCAGCGGATCTTCGCCGCCGCGCTGCACCCAGTAGGTATCGAGTTCGAAGCCGATGCGCGGATCAAGGTCGCGCAGCATCAAATCGATCGGGCGCACACCGCCTGTCGCCGCAAATTCGAAATCATGCGCGTGATAGGCGAGCTTGACGCCCTGTGCTTCGGCCAATGGCGCAATGGCATTGAGCGTTGCGATCCAGCCACGCCATTGGCCCAGCGTGGTGCGTTCCTCGACGGGCAGATAGGCGAGGATCAGCGTATCGCTGCACATCGCCTTTGCTTCTGCCAGCGCGCGCGCGGGATCATCGCGCAGCAATTGCCAGCCGACATGCACTGCCGCCACATTCAGCCCCAGCCGGGTGGTTTCGCGGCACATTTGCGCCGAACGATCGCCAAATGTCTGCGCATATTCCACTTCGTCAAATCCCATCGCGGCAATGCGCTGCAAGGTGGCGACGGGATCGCGCGCCATATCCTCACGCACGGTATAAAGCTGCACGTCGATGGGCGGCCGTTCCCGCTCGGCCAGAGTGGTGCAGCCGCCAGCGGCAAGACCGGCCAGCAGCGCGACGGCATAGCGGGCGTTCACAGCGCCGCCCCCGCCCCCAGTACGCCGATCAGCAGCGGGTCATTGGTGGCGCGCGGGTTGGCGCGGATGGCGGCTTCTTCCACGCCCATTTCGCGCCAGATGGCATTGTCCACCGTGCGGCTGACATTCTGCGCCACGCCGGCAACGTCTATCCCCGTCAACCCGGCCAGCAGTTCGCCCATCAGCGGCTCGTTGGCGACACGCATCGCCTGGCCGAGTTCGGGCACCATCGCTTCCACCAGCGTCTGCCCCATGCTTTGGCGCAGGAAGCCGGTGGCAGCGGTCGGCCCGCCGTTAATCAGCGCCACCGCGTTCTCAATACCGATCACGCGCACCGCATCGGTAACGATTGGCGCGGCACGTTCGGCTCCTTCGATAGCAATATCGGCAAAGGCGCTCTGCAATCTTTCGCGGAACAAGGCGGAGGTGAGGATGGAATTCACCACCCCGCCGCGCGAGCCGAGAAGATTGGGCAGGCAGATCGCCGCCACCTGTTCATCCCAGAACCCGCCGGGCGCAACCAGCCGGGCAAAGGCGCGTTCGCTGGACAGGAACAGCAGGCGGCGCACCGCATCGACCAGGCTGAACCCGCCCATGCTTTCGCAAGCAGGCAGCGCCAGCAGCGCGCCGCTGGCCCCTAGTCCGGCGATGAAACGGCGGCGATTGCTCGTGAAAGCGGTGATTTCGGTCATAATGCGGTCCCTCTCCTTGCCGGGTGGATAATCCAGCGGCCATATGGGTGTCGATGGCAATAAACCGCGTCAGATTACTGGTGATGAACGCCGCGCTCGGTCCGCTCGATTACCGCGTTCCCGATGGCATGGCGGTGGAATATGGATCGGTGGTGGTGGCCCCGCTCGGCCCAAGGCAGGTCATCGGCATCGTGTGGGAAGAAGATCGCCTGCCCGCCACCGATGTGGCCGATGCCCGGCTGCGCCCGCTGGCAGAAGTGATCGCGGTGCCGCCGATCCGCGCGGAACTGCGGCGGCTGATCGAATGGACGGCAGACTATTACATCGCCCCGCTGGCAGCGGTGGCGCGGATGGTGATCGCCAGCGGTGGCGCGCTGCGCGGTCCTGCGACGAT
>JBGSLI010000563.1:0-2656 GCA_041740775.1 Alteraurantiacibacter sp.
GCCGCCCAGCCTTGTTCGGCCAGATGCGGCATCATCGGCGATGCCATCAGCAGCAGCGCGCGGATGGCGTGGTTGCGGCTGGCCGACGGGGCGGATTTTTCCGCCGCGCTGGTCAATTCGTAAATCCGCGCCACCGCCTTGTTGAACGCCAGCGCTTCGATATCGGCGGCCACCGCGGCTATCGTCTGGTGGGTCTTGCGGGCCAGCCCCTCGTCCTCGCCCTGCGCCGCTGCATCATACTGGCCGAACAATCGCCACAACCGCTGGACGAAGCGCCAGCACCCCTCGATCCCGCTTTCGGACCACGGCAGATCGCGCTCGGGCGGGCTGTCGGACAGCATGAACCAGCGCACCGCATCGGCGCCGTATTCGCGGATGATGTCTTCGGGATCGACGACGTTCTTCTTCGATTTCGACATCTTCACGACTTTGCCGATGGCGACCGGCTGGCCGTCCGCCTTCAGCACCGCAGCCTGGCCCGAACGATCGACTTCGGCGGGGGTGAAATAGACCTCGCGCGCACCATCGCGGCGCGAATAGACCTCATGCGTCACCATCCCTTGCGTGAACAGCGAAGCAAACGGCTCCTGCACTTCCAGCTTGCCGACATGCGCCAGCGCGCGGGTCCAGAAGCGGGCGTAGAGCAGGTGCAGGATCGCGTGTTCGATCCCGCCGATATACTGGTCCACCGGCATCCATTGCGCCACTTCGGCGGCATCGAAGGGCTTGTCCTTCGGCTGGCTGGCAAAGCGCAGGAAATACCATGAGGAGTTGACGAAGGTATCGAGCGTGTCGGTTTCGCGCTCCGCCGCGCCGCCGCATTTGGGGCAATGCGTGTGCTTCCATGTCGGATGGCGCAGCAGCGGATTGCCCGGCGTCGAAAAATCGACATCATCGGGCAATTTCACCGGCAGATGGTCCCTGGGCACCGGCACCACGCCGCAAGTCGGGCAGTGGATGAAGGGTATCGGCGTGCCCCAGTAACGCTGGCGCGAAACGCCCCAGTCGCGCAGCCGCCAGACGGTGGTGCCCTTGCCCCAGCCGCCAGCTTCGGCGCGGGAGATCACTTCGCGCTTGGCTTCCTCCACGCTCATCGCGTCGAGGAAGCCGGAGTTGACCAGCACGCCTTCGCCCGCCTCGGCTTCGCCGTCGAAGGGCTTCGCCGCCTCCTCAAGGCTGGCAGCGACCACGCGCGGGATCGGCAAACCATATTTACTGGCGAAGTCGAAATCGCGCTGATCGTGCCCCGGCACCGCCATGATAGCGCCGGTGCCGTAATCCATCAGCACGAAATTGGCGATGAACACCGGCAGGTTTGCCCCGGTAAAGGGGTGGCGCGCGGAAATGCCGGTATCGAAGCCCAGCTTTTCCGCCGTCTCCAGTTCCGCCGCGGTGGTGCCGCCCTTCTTGCACTGGGCGATGAAGCTGGCGGCCTCGCAATTGTTCATCGCCACCGCCTGCGCCAGCGGATGATCCGCCGCCACCGCCACAAAGCTCGCGCCGAAAATCGTATCGGGCCGTGTGGTATAGACAGGCAGCCTATCGCCGTTGGAAAGGGTGAAGGAAAATTCCAGCCCCTGGCTTTTGCCGATCCAGTTTTCCTGCATCAGCCGCACCTTGGCGGGCCAGTTTTCCAGTCCCTGCACACCGGCGAGCAGTTCCTCGGCGAATTGGGTGATCTTGAGGAACCACTGGTCCAGCTTGCGCTTTTCCACCTCTGCGCCCGAACGCCAGCCGCGCCCGTCGATCACCTGTTCATTGGCCAGCACGGTCATGTCGACCGGGTCCCAATTGACCTCGCTGGTCCACCGGTAAACAAGGTCCGCTTCGTACAGATCGATGAACAGCGCCTGTTCGTGGCCGTAATATTCGGGATCGCAGGTGGCGAATTCGCGGCTCCAGTCGAGCGCGAAGCCCAATTGCTTCAACTGCCCCTTCATGGTGGCGATGTTCTGATAGGTCCATCCGGCCGGGTGGACGCCCTTCTCCATCGCCGCGTTCTCGGCCGGCATGCCGAAGGCGTCCCAGCCCATCGGATGCAGCACTTCGAAGCCCTGCATCTTGCGATAGCGCGCCAGCACATCACCCATGGTGTAATTGCGCACATGGCCGATATGGATGCGCCCGCTGGGATAGGGGAACATCTCCAGCACATATGTCTTGGGCCTGGCTGATGCGCTGTCGGCCTCGAAACAGCGCGCCTCGTCCCACGCGCGTTGCCAGCGCCCGTCGGCAACAGACGGATCGAATCTCTGCATGTTCATGCCCCGCCCCTAGCGAGGATCAGATGACGGTGGAACGCCGAAGGTCGCGCGCCTTGGTGAGAATGATATCCTCCAGCCGCTGGATCGTGGCCGCCTGCACCGGCGCCTCCACCCATTGCCCGTCCTGCAAGGTCTGGCGGCTGGCGGCAACGCGCAGCGCGTCGGCACGCAGATCCTGATCGAGGATCGAGACCGATACCTTGACCCGTTCGCCCGGACTGGCAGGGTTTACATACCAATCCGTAATCAGCACGCCGCCCGCGCTGTCCGCCTGCGTCAGCGGCATGAAGGACAGCGTTTCCAGGCTGGTGCGCCAGAGATAGGAATTCACCCCGATCGAAGTGACCCGCGCGGCGGCAAGGTCCGCCCGCAGCCGCTCATCGCTGCCGCCC
>JBGSLI010000564.1:0-4033 GCA_041740775.1 Alteraurantiacibacter sp.
CGGCAGGTGAAGCCGCTGGCCGATCTGGCCGACGCGGCGGGCGAAATCGGCAGCGGCAATTACGCCATGCGCGTGCATGGACGCACCGGGCAGGATGAAATCGGCCTGCTCAACCGCGCCTTCAACCGCATGACCGCGCAAATCGAGCGCCAGACCGATGCGCTGCTGGGTGCCAACCATCAGCTCGCCGAACGCCGCGCTTTCATCGAGGCGGTGCTCGAATCGATTACCGCCGGGATCGTCTCGCTCGACGCAGAAGGGCGCATCCTGCTGATCAACAGTTCGGCCCAGCAATTGCTGCTTGAAAAGCCCGATTCGGCAATTGTCGGGCAGCAACTGGCGGAGGTGGTGCCCGAACTGGCCAGGCTGGTGGATGAGGGATCGCTCAGCGAAATCATCCAGTTTCAGCGCGGCGGCGAATTGCTCACGCTGGCGGTGCAGTTGGCGCCTGCCACCGAAGGCATGGTCATCACCTTCGAGGATATCACCCGGCAATTGCTCGATCAGCGGCAGGCCGCATGGTCCGATGTGGCGCGGCGGATCGCGCATGAAATCAAGAACCCGCTCACTCCGATCCAGTTGGCCACCGAACGATTGAAGCGGCGGTATGGCAAGCAGATCGACAAGGATGTGGAGCTGTTTGACGAACTGACCGGCACGATCATCCGCCAGGTCGGCGAATTGCGCAAGATGGTGGACGAATTCTCCAGCTTCGCGCGCCTGCCCAAACCCCTGTTCCGCAACGAGGACGCGGTCGATCTGGTGCGGCAGGCGCTGTTCCTCCAGGAAGTCGCGCACCCTGAAATTACCTATGCTTTCGCCTCCGACGACAAGGTTCCGCCCATCGAATGCGACCGGCACCAGTTCGGCCAGGCGATGACCAATGTGCTCAAGAACGCCGCCGAGGCGATCGAAACGCGCGGGCGCGATGCCCCGATCGACTGGCGCGGGCGGATTGGCGTGGCGGTGAGCGTGGACGGCGAATTCATCGAGGTGGATGTGAGCGACAACGGCGTCGGGCTGCCCCAGGCCGGGGTCAATATCATCGAACCCTATGTCACCACGCGAGAGAAGGGCACCGGGTTAGGCCTCGCTATCGTCAAGAAGATTGTCGAAGAGCACGGAGGGGAACTCACGTTCACCAGCCTGCCCGAAGGCGGCACCCGTGTCTCGCTCCGCTTCGCCATGCACCCGGCAGATCTTGCCTCCGATCCCGCTGACCACAGCGAGGCACCCGAATGAAAACCGGAAGGATACACTGAATGGCTCTGGACATCCTCGTTGTCGATGACGAGCGGGACATCCGCGATCTGGTGGCCGGTGTTCTGAGCGACGAAGGCTACGAATGTCGCACCGCTGGCGACAGCGAGACCGCGCTGGCAATGGTGGACGAACGCCGCCCCAGCCTGGTCCTGCTCGATGTCTGGCTGCACGGCTCTCCGCGCGACGGGCTGGAAGTGCTCGACGCGATCAAGGCGCGCGAACCGGGGCTGCCGGTGATCATCTTTTCCGGCCACGGCAATATCGATACCGCCGTTTCTGCGGTCAGCCGCGGGGCGATGGACTTCATCGAAAAGCCCTTCGAAGCCAGCAAGCTGCTCCACCTTGTCGAACGCGCGACCGAAACCGAGCGGCTGCGGCGGGAAAACGAACGGCTGCGCGAAGGCATGAGCGCTTCCGACGAATTTACCGGCAATTCCTCCGCCATCAATCAGGTGCGCGCCACGCTGAAGCGGGTGGCCAATACCGGCAGCCGGGTGCTGATCAGCGGCCCGGCGGGGGCGGGCAAGGAAGTTGCCGCGCGGCTGCTGCACGCCTGGAGCCCGCGCGCGGACAAGGCATTCGTCACCGTCAATTCGGCCCGCATCACGCCCGAAAGGTTCGAACAGGAATTGTTCGGTGAGGAAGCCGATGGCCGGCTGTTGCGGCCCGGCATGCTCGAACTGGCCGATGGCGGCACGCTGTATCTGGACGAAGTGGCGGACATGCCCGAAAACACCCAGGCGCGCATCCTGCGGGTATTGACCGAACAGAGTTTTGTGCGCGTGGGCGGCAATCGCCAATTGCGCGTGGATGTGCGCGTGGTTTCCTCCACCGCCAGGGATCTGCTGGTCGAAATCGCCGAAAAGCGTTTCCGCGAAGATCTGTTCTACCGGCTCAACGTGGTGCCGATCGAAATCCCCCAATTGGCCGACCGGCGCGACGATATCCCGGCGCTGGCGGAACATTTCTTCACCCGCTACGCGCGCGAGCAGGGGCTTGTCCCGCCCACGATCAAGCCCGAAGCGATGGCTGCACTGCAGGCCTATGACTGGCCCGGCAATGTCCGCCAGTTCCGCAACGTGATCGAGCGCACCGTCATCCTCGCCCCGCGTGACCGGTTCGATACGATCGCGCCCGACATGCTGCCCGAAGAAATCACCGGCGGAACATCCGAAGGCGGATCGGGCATGTCGAGCCTGATGGGCGTGCCGCTGCGAGAGGCGCGCGAAAGCTTCGAACGCGAATATCTGCGCATTCAGATCCGCCGCTTTTCGGGCAATATTTCCAAGACCGCAGGCTTCATCGGGATGGAACGATCGGCGCTGCACCGCAAGCTGAAGCTGCTCGGCATGACCGACCGCGATGGTGGGGGAGAAGGCGAATAGGAGGGCGCGAAAGCGAATAATCCGGCAGGGGCGCGATTATTATTCCCGGAACCATTTCCCTGTCTTCAAATTTACTTCATCAAGTGCCATGTTGCAGGTGCTAACTGCAAACGGTTGCCGGATCGCCCTGCGATTCCCGGCAGCCAGAATGCGGCCCGTTCCAACGGGCTGCCAAAAACGATGGAGTCACAGCAATGACCAAGGGAACCCTTACCGCTCGCCCCCGGCCCGAGGCCGAACATGCGCCCGAGCCCGCACCCGAAATCGAAAAGCCGGCCCGCAAGGCTGCAACCAGAGCTGCGCCCAGGGCGGCAGCAAAGAATGCGGCAAAGGTGGCTTCGACGGCGGCGATAAACGGCAATCTGCAGGATGTGTTTCTCAACCAGCTGCGGCGCGACAAGACCCCGGTTACTATGTTCCTGGTAAAGGGCGTGAAATTGCAGGGCATTGTCACCTGGTTCGACAATTTTTCCATCCTGCTGCGGCGCGACGGACAATCGCAGCTTGTCTACAAGCACGCCATTTCCACCATCATGCCCGCCAATCCGGTGGATGCGGACAGTTACGACAACGGCTTCGACGGCAATCGCAAGCAGCGGTTGTTGCAGGATATCTTCCTCAGCCGGGTGCGCGATGCGGGTGTGCAGGTGACGATGTTCCTCGTCAACGGAGTGATGTTGCAGGGGCGCATCGCCGCCTATGACCTGTTCTGCATGCTGCTCGAACGCGAGGGCTATGTGCAACTGGCCTACAAGCACGCCGTTTCCACCATCCAGCCCGCCGTGCATGTCGATCTGACCGACGATGGCTATGGCGAGGAAGATGACGCCGCCGCCGATCCGGGTGACGGCAGCTGATCGTAGATGATGATATCGAAGGCGAGGTAACGCGCGGCGCGCGCGCGCTGGTGGTGTGCCCGGACATTCGCGGAAAGCGCGGCGGGGAAGACCCTGCGGCGCGGCTGGAGGAGGCGCGCGGGCTGGCGCTCGCCATCGGCATCGTCGTGGCAGAAAGCTACATCCTCAACGTCCGCGACATCCGCCCCAATACTCTGTTCGGCGAAGGGCAGGTGCAGCGCATCGCCACCGATTGCGAATTGCACGAGGCCGAGCTGGTGATTATCGATGGCGCATTGTCGCCGATCCAGCAGCGCAATCTGGAAACGAAGATCGGCCGCAAGGTGATCGACCGGACCGGGCTGATCCTGGAAATCTTCGGCGAACGCGCGGTAACGGCGGAAGGGCGGCTGCAGGTCGAACTGGCGCATCTCGATTACCAGCAGAGCCGGCTGGTGCGTAGCTGGACCCATCTGGAACGCCAGCGCGGCGGCTTCGGCTTTCTCGGCGGCCCCGGCGAAACCCAGATCAGATCGGAAGAGCACACGT
>JBGSLI010000565.1:0-3365 GCA_041740775.1 Alteraurantiacibacter sp.
TTCCTGCGAGACGGGCGCGGCGGGATCCTCCTGCGCGGCGAGCGGGGCGGAAAGGGTGGCACCGGCAAGCGCGGCGCCAAGGGTGACGGGGAGGAAAGTTCTGATCATGCCGCAAAACTCGCTGATTATGCGGGTTTTGGCAAGCAGGGCGATTGCAAGTGCAACCATATCGCAATAGCGTCCCTTCCGATCAAGGCTGAATGGCTGCTTCCGGGGGACAGGATGATGAAGAAATTTGCGCTGGCAATGCTGGCAACCACCGCGCTTTGCGTTCCCGCGCAGGCGGCGGACGTCTACCGGCTGCTGGGCCCGGTCATGGCTGACCCGACCGTGGAGGATATCGAGGAACGCTGCGACTATTATGCTGGCCTGATCGATCTGAACCGCGATGCCATTATCGGTGATGGGGCAGATCCGACGGTTGAAACAACGCTTCAGCGTTACGACGATATTACCGCGCTGCTGTTTGCCGGCCAGACGGAAAGCGGCCTTTATGCGCAGGTAATGGGCACTGCCGAATTGCGTGCGGCAGGTGGTGCCTGTGCGGCGCGGATGACGGGCCTGCAAAGCGAGATTAGCCTTTCGCGCCCCTTGTTCGAGCGACTTGAGGCGCTCGACGTTTCCGAAACCGATACGATAACGCAAAACTATCACGCTGATATTCTTGGCCAGTTTCGCCGGGCGGGGGTGGCGTTGGACGATGTCGGGCGTGCCCGCGTGCAAGAAATCAACGCTCAACTGGCGGCGCTCAGCGTGGAATTTGCGCGAAACATCGCTGAGGATGTGCGCACGATAGAGATTTCGCCCGATGAGCTGGCCGGTTTGCCGCAGGATTACATCGACGCGCGCGAAGTGGGTGAAAACGGGATGATCACGATCACCACCGCATCACCCGATGTAAGCCCGATCGTTTCCTACGCCGAAAATGATGACCTCCGCCTGCGCGTGATGAATGTCTACAGGCAGCGTGCATGGCCGGCCAATGACGATGTGCTGCGGCAGATTATCACCCTGCGCGCAGAGCTGGCGAGCCTGCTCGGCTATAGCAATTATGCGCAACTGCAATTTGCAGACAGGATGCTGAACACCACCGACAAGGTGGAAGACCTGATGGCGCAGACCGAAGCCGCCGCCCGCCCGGTGGCCGAGGCTGATTATGCGCAGCTTGCCGCGTTGTTTCGGGAATTGCGCCCGGATGCGGAGCAGATCGAAGCGCATCACGAAAGCTGGCTTTCGCGCAAGGTGCAGCAGGCCAATTACGATTATAATCCGCAGGAAGCGCGCGAGTATTTCCAGCACGACAATGTGCGTGACGGGATTTTTGCCCTGACAGAGCAGTTGTTCGGCGTGGAAGTGCGGGAATGGGATACGCCGCTTTGGCACGAGGATGTGGGCGCGTTTGAATTTGTCGAAAACGGAGAAGTTATCGGCCGCTTCTATCTCGATTCCCATCCCCGGCCCGGCAAATACACCCACGCCAATGTGGTGCCGCTCTATATCGGGACGCCTGATGATGGCATTCCCGTTGCGGCGCTGGTCCAGAACATGCCCGATGGCCTGATGGAGCATAGGCAGGTGGAAACCTTCCTGCACGAATTCGGCCACATATTGCATTTCATCTTCGGCAGCCGCCACCGCTGGGCCGGAACCACAATGTTCAGCGCCGAGTGGGACTTTATCGAGGCCCCATCTCAGATCCTTGAAAACTGGGTCTATGATTACGACACGCTCACCACCTTTGCGGTGAATGCCGAGGGTGAAACGATACCGCGTGATCTGGTGGAACGCATGAATGCGGTCCGTTATTTCGGCCAGGGCATGACCGAAATGGGCCAATTGGGAAACACTTCGGTATCGTATAATTTCTACACCCAGCCCATCCCGGAAAACCTTGGTCAGGCGACGCGCGACTGGCTGCAGGCCTATTCGTTAATTCCCGTGGCACCGACGCTGGAAATGCAGGCCGCATTCGGCCATCTCGATGGTTATGGCGCGGCCTATTACACCTATGGCTGGTCCCGCGTGATCGCTGCAGAAATGTTCAGCCGTTTCCTTGCCGAGGGAATAACCAATCCGGAAACCGCTGCGGAATACCGCCGGATGGTGCTGGAGCCGGGCGGAACCAAGCCTGCCGCCGAACTGGTGCGCGATTTTGTCGGGCGGGATATTTCGTTCGATGCGTTCCGTGAAACACTGGAGCGCGGGTTGCCGGAGGAATAATTCCGGTCAGGCAGCAGGGGGCGGACCGTATTTGTTGGCCCCGGATTGCGATTTCAGCAGGCCAAAACCGATGACGATGAGGTAGCCGAGCCAGCCGATGTGGTTCAACGGATTGCTGGCGATATCGCCCTGCATGGCCTGCAATTCAGCAGCTGAGCTGGCCGACCGCATCATCTCCTGGACTGAACCGACAGAACCGATGCTTGCCACTATCGCGGCCGCCTGGGTGGCGAGCGGGACGATCGCCCAGAAGCCCGGCTGCCCGCTATCGTGCAGGCGGCGGACGAAAGCAGCGACCAGCAGCAGCGCGACGACCACCGTGGTCGCCACCGATATCCACATCGTGGTGGCAAGGCCATCGGCCATACCCGCCATCATCTGTGCTTCCAATTGCGCCGGGTCTGCGCCGGACTGCGCCGCTTCGAAAGCCGTTCCCATTCCGGAAGCCACCAGCGGAATGCTCGCCAGGAACCCGACGACGAACTGCGCCACCACCAGAAACAGCACATACCACCAGAAGGTGGGGCGCGCATCGCGACCGGAAAAGTCGGTCAAATGGGCAAGGTTGTGCTTAACGGCTGCAATCGGTTGCATGGTGGAATTCCCCTCATAGCTGTCACCAGATCATCAATAGGCGCGCGCCACGAATATCCGTTCCACTGCCGGTGCGCCAGTGAAGATGCACACGCCATCCGCCGCCGCCGCGTGCATGGGCACGTTGCGGAAGGTGAGCTTGAGCGCCTTCAACTGCTCCTCGACCTTCGCCAGCCCATCCCCGGTCGGCTTTGACCATTGCACCTCGGCCCAGCCGGGATATTTGCGGTCTTCGCCGAAGAAGGCAGCCAGCGCATCCAGATCGGTGATATCGCGGACGATATTGGCCTCGCGCCGGTCCTGCGCCTGCGTGAACAGCGCGGTCTGCATGCCGGCCAGGATCGAGGGAATTGTCTGCACCGCTAGATCACGCGATGGCGTCTGGAACGCAGGCTTTCCGCTGGCTGCATCCCACAGCGCATCGCGGCGCAGCAGGCTGACCACGCCGCCTTCCATATCGCGCGAACCGACTTCGATGATCACCGGCGCTCCGCGGCGGACCCAGTCCCAGCGCTTTGTCGCCGCCTTGCCGGGGCGGGTATCGAGCAGCA
>JBGSLI010000566.1:0-5869 GCA_041740775.1 Alteraurantiacibacter sp.
CGTCTGTCCATACCATCGGCTACTGTGTGGCCGGAACAACGCTGGCGGCGACCCTGGCCATTCTCCACGCACGCGGCGAACAGGATGTCGTGAAGAGCGCCACTTTCTTCACCGCTCAAGTGGATTTCGCCAATGCCGGCGAATTGCTGCATTTCATTGATGACCAACAGCTGGAAGGCATCGAAAAACTCTGCCCCGACGGCTATCTGGACGGCCGCTATATGGCGGCCGCGTTCAACATGCTGCGCGGCAGCGATCTGATCTGGAACTACGTGGTCAACCACTATCTTCTGGGGGAGGATTACCCGGCTTTCGATCTGCTGTTCTGGAACGGCGATGTCACCAATCTGCCCGCCAAATGGCACGCTGCCTATCTGCGTGATCTTTATCGCGACAATCTGCTGGTGGAACCCGATGCGCTGGGCGTGGGCGGAACCCCGATCGATCTGACGCGGGTGGAAGTGCCTTGCTATGTCCAGGCGGGGCGCGAAGATCACATCGCGCCGCCCCAAAGCGTGTGGGAGATCACCCGGCATGTGCGCAGCCCGGTGCGCTTCGTGCTGGCGGGCAGCGGCCATATCGCAGGCGTTGTGAACCCGCCGGGTTCGGGCAAATACCAATATTGGACCAACGATAAGCCCTGCGCTTCGCTCGAAGATTTCGTCGCCGGTGCGAGCGAACATCCGGGCAGCTGGTGGCCCGACTGGCTGGCGTGGATAGAAGCGCGCGATGGCGGACGGGTGAAGGCCACCGGAAGGCGCAAACCGGGAAGCAAGGCGAATCCGGCGATCGAGAATGCGCCCGGACGCTATGTCACCATGCGCTGAGGTTACAGCGCATTGCAATCAGTACCATACTGTATTATAAAGAAATTAGACGAATGGTGCGCTGCACAATAATCGCTTGACTTCGCACCTGCACAAACCTATATTGTGCAGTGCAACAAGAGGTCGCAACTGTGCGGCCGCGAAAGCGAGGAACCATGGCCCAGCCCGAAACTGCGTCCAAACCCGATGACAGCGCCGAAAAGGCCTATGCCGAAGCCGCGGCCGAAGTGAAGCCCGCCAAGGGCATCCCGCTGGTCGAATCGCTGAAGGCGGATGCTGCGGAAGTGACCGCTGCGAAAACGGAAGCCAAGCCAATTCCGGTAGCGCCCGCCGCTGCCGAAAAGGCTCCCTCCAAGAAGGCCTCGGCTCCGGCCAAGAAGGCCTCGGCTCCGGCCAAGAAGGTCTCGGCTCCGGCCAAGAAGGTCTCGGCTCCGGCCAAGAAGGCAATCGCAACCAAGCCCGCAGCGAAAAAGCCTGTCACCGCCAAGATTACCGCAAAACCCGCTGCCGCGCCGGTGAAGACGCCTGCCACGGCAAAAATCAAACCCACCAAACCCACCAAACCCACCAAACCCAGTGTTACCAAGCTCAAGGAAAAGATCATGGCCACCAAGACCCCCGATTACACCAATGTCCTGACCTCCACCGTGACCAACGCGGTCAAGGAAGTTCAGGAGCGCACGCAGGCTGCCTATGAAAAGAGCACCTCGGCGATTACCGAAGTCAGCGAATTTGCCAAGGGCAATGTCGAAGCCGTCGTCGAAAGCGGCAAGATCTTTGCCGAAGGCGTGCAGTCGCTGGGCAAGTCCTACGCCGACGAAGCCAAGAGTGCCTATGAAACCGCCACTGCGGACATCAAGGAAATGGCTTCGATCAAGAGCCCGACCGACCTGTTCCAGCTGCAGGGCAAGATCATGCGTCGCAATTTCGATGCGATGATCGCCATGACCTCGAAGGCCACCGATGCCTCGATGAAGCTGGCCAATGAAGCGATTGCCCCGATTTCGGGCCGCGTGAACCTTGCCGCGGAAGAGCTTTCGAAGGTCGCTTAAGCGCATTCTGATCCGGGCCGCTACTCCTCCTCTCCCTCGGCGGCCGGGACCACGGGCCGGACAGCGCAAGCTGTCCGGCCTGTTTCTTTATGTGGTCGGTTTGCGGCCGGTTTTGGGGCGCTTAACCCGTTGTTCAGCGCCGCCGGGCAAATCGCCCCCTTGCAGCTTTCCCGTCCGATACGATATTTGCCCCTTGCGATGATGATCTTCCCGCCTTCCGATTCCGCCCCCCGCTGGGCCGTTACCGCCGCTGGTGATGGCGGTGATGCGGATTCGGGCGACGATGAAACCGATGGCCAGAACCAGCTTGGCGTTGCCACCAGAACGCGGGCGAGGCCGAAAAAGCCCAGCCAGTACAAGGTGCTGATGCTGAACGATGATTACACGCCGATGGAATTCGTGGTACTGGTGCTGAAACGGTTCTTCCGGATGGATCTGGAACAGGCCACGCGGGTAATGCTCCACGTCCACCAACGCGGCGTGGGCGTGTGCGGGATTTTTCCCTATGAAGTGGCGGAAACCAAGGTCAATCAGGTGATGGATTTCGCCCGCGAACACCAGCATCCGCTGCAATGCACGCTGGAAAAGGCGTGATCGGGGCGGCATCGGCGTAATCGCGGATCGATCAAGCGCGGTGATTCGCCAATTGCAAAGCTTTCTCCAGCGCTTTGTTGTCGCATTGCTTTTGGCACAAAACCGGTATCCACATTTCTGCGCAATGCGCTAAGGCTGCCGGACATTAACCGAAGAAGCGCAAACCTTGCCCCGCATCATAACCGCCACCGATCGCTATATCTTACGGCTCGTGCTCGTGCCGATGATCGGCGTGTTCCTGCTCGCGGCCAGCCTGCTGCTGCTGGAAAAGATGCTGCGCCTGTTCGAATTTGTCAGCATGGAGGGCGGGCCGGTGGGCATCGTCTTCGAAATGCTGCTCAACCTCATTCCCGAATATGCCGGGCTGGCGATTCCGCTGGGCCTGATGCTGGGCGTCCTGTTCGCCTTTCGCAAACTGGCGATCTGCAGCGAACTTGATGTGATGCGCGCGGTCGGCTGGTCCTACACGCGGTTGCTGCGGATGCCGTACATGATCGCTTTGGCGATGATGGCGCTCAATTTCGCCATCGTCGGCTATATCCAGCCGCAGGCGCGCTTTGCCTATCAGGAGATGGAATTCGAATTGCAGTCGGGCGCGCTGGGCGCGGCGATCAAGGTGGGTGAATTCAACATCATCGAAGATCGCATGGCGTTGCGTATCGAGGGCAGCCGCGACGATGGGCGGCAGCTTGACGGTATCTTCGCGCGGGTGGCCGACGAGAAAGGGCAGGTGCTTTCGATCACTGCGCGCGAGGGACGCTTTCTTGCCAACCGGGAAGACCGCAACACCATCATTCTGCGGCTGAACGATGGCACCATCGTCCACGAAGTGGCCAGAGGCAGCCCGCGCGTGCTCAGCTTCAGCCAGCACGAACTGCCGATCGATCTGCCCGCGCTGGAGGATTTCCGCGCGCGCGGCGAGGACGAGCGCGAATATGTGCTGCCCGAATTGCTCGACATCGGCTGGAGCCGGGAAAGCACCACCGCAGAGCGCGCGGCCAGCCGCGCCAATTTCACCTATCGGATGGTTGAAGTGGTGATGATGCTGATGCTGCCCTTGCTGGCGGTGGCGCTGGCGATCCCCCCCAAACGATCGACATCGGCGCTGGGGGTGTTCCTCTCCATCGTCATCGTGGTCGCCTATCACAAGGTGAACCAGTATGGTTCGGAAGTGGCGGCGCTGGGCCAGATAGATCCCTTCCTGGCGCTGTGGGGGCCATTTGCGGTGCTTAGCGCGATTATCGTCTGGATGTATTATCAGGTGGCCTTCGTGCCCGGCGGGCAGGCGATCGGCTTCCTAGAAACATTCTATGCCAAGGTAGGCCGGATTGTCTGCAAGCTGCTCGGACGCGACCGGTTGAAGGGGCTGGTGCCCGAAAGCCAGTTCGGCATGGAGGAGGAAGACGAGGAGCAGCCCGATAGCGGACTGCGGGGGGCACATGTTGCTGCCTGATTTCTTCCCTTCGCGCCGGTTGACGATCTATCTGGCCCGGATGTTCGCAATGCGCATCATCGCGGTGCTGGCGATGCTGGTGCTGGTGCTGCTGATGCTCGATCTGCTGGGCAAGACCGGCGACATCCTCGCGGCAGAAGGCAATGGCGAGGCGCAATTGTGGCAATATGCCGCGTTGCGCCTGCCGCAATTGGCCGCGCGCTTTCTGCCCTATTCGGTCTTGCTGGCCACGATCATCACGCTGGCCGGGCTGAACCAGAATTCGGAAGTGATCGCGATGAAGGCGGCGGGGCTTTCCGCGCACCAGATCCTGGCCCCCTTGCTGATGATCGGGCTGGTGGTGGCGGCCATCTCCTTCGCTTTCAACGAGCGGGTGGTGACGCGCGCCACGGCGACGCTGAAGGCGTGGGAAGCGGTGGATTATGGCGAAATTCCCGAAGATCCGACGACGCGCGGCAATGTCTATTTTGCCGATGGCAAGGACGTGCTGATGGCCGATGGTGCGCTGGGCACGGGGGAGGATACCTTCTTCCGTGACGTCACCTTTTATGAACGCGATGCCAACGGCATGATCGTGCGGCAGATTTCCGCCGCCACCGCCAGTTATGCCGCGCCCGGCTGGCGGATGGAGGATGCCACCGCCTTTACCATCGCCAGCGCGCAAACCGAACGGCTGGCAGAAGTGGTGGTGGCGCCCGGTGTGGAACTGGGACAGGTGGAACTGGGCCGGGTCGATGCCGATGGCGAAACGCTGGCCCAGCTATCGCGCAGCATTGCCGCGCTGCAATCGGCCGGCCGTCGCACCAGCGAGCTGGAGGCGAAGTGGTGGCACAAGATATCGGGGCCGCTATCGGCGCTGCTGATGCCTTTGCTGGGCGCGGTGGCGGGCTTTGGCCTCGCGCGATCGGGCAATCTGTTCCTGCGCGCGGTGATCGGCATGGCGCTGGGCTTTGCCTATTTCGTGGTCGACAATGCCGCGCTGGCGGTCGGCAGTTTCGGCGGCTACACTCCGCTTATTGCCGCCTGGGCACCATTCTTCCTGTTCCTGTTCGTGGGCGAAACCGTGCTGGTGCGAACCGAGGAATAACAGCGAGAACCGTCGTTCAGCCAGGCGCGCGCTGCCCCATCGTCGAGCGTGCGATCCGCCCCACCAGCGGCCACATGCCGCGATGGCTGGCTTCCTCGAAAGTCGATCCCGTGCCCAGATGCGCGGCGATCCGGCGGTGGGCTTCGTGCAGCGAGTGATAGGGGACCGAGGGGATGAGGTGGTGCAGCGCGTGATAGCGCAGCCCCACCGGTGCCCAGATCCCGGCGACGAAGCTGGGCACGTTTACGCTGTCGAGATATTGCGCGGTCACCGTCATCGCCTCGCCATCGTTCTCCCACAGATGCGCCACCAGCGTGCGCAACTGGTTGAACACCGCCACCGCAGCGGCCACCGCCATCGCCACCAGCAGCGGCTTCCACCCCAGCCACAGCGGGGTGGACATCACCACCAGTGCCCAGATGCTGGCACCCGTTTGCTGAAACAGGAACCAGCCGCGTTCCTTCTCGCCCGGCAGCTTGCGGCGGAACACCGGGTTGATCGACAGCGAGGAAAGCCGCTCCCACGCAAACCGGCGCAGCGGCGCAATCACTACGCCCAGCGGTGCCAGCACGCCCCAGCGGATCAGCAGTGCGGGCGGGGCCAGCGCGGCGATGAGCACGAAGGCGGGCAGGCTCCACGGTTTCATCAGCGCCAGCGGCATGTATTCGGGATCTTCCACCGTGCCATATTTCGTGCGCGCATGGTGCAGCGTGTGAACGCTTTCATACATCAGGCTGGGGGTGAGCATGGGGATGCCCACCAGCAGATTCCACACGGTGCGGAAGCCGGGCAGCGCATCGCGGTGCAGATGGGTGATTTCGTGGATGAACAGCAGCGCGCGATAGAGCGCGAACAC
>JBGSLI010000567.1:0-1754 GCA_041740775.1 Alteraurantiacibacter sp.
CCGCCGCCGCATCGGCATCGCCGCAATCACCACCACCGCGCTGGCGCTGCCGCTGACCGCGTCGATCAGCTACGCCGCGCCGGGGCAGGAGCAGCAGGCCGGGCCATCCGCCATCGAAACCATCGATCCTGCCGAGGAGGAATTTGTCTGGATCAGGCAGGAGGAGCAAACCGCTCCTGACGATCAGGCCGGAACCGATGCCGATGCCGCTGGCGATGGCGAGCACCAAATCGAGGTGCGCATCATCCGCGAAGGCGGCGAAGGCGCGGATGGCCAGCGCCGGGTGATCCGCCGCATCGTGCGCCGCGGCGAGCACGGCGAAATGAGCGAGGCCGAGATCGAGGCCATGATGGCCGAACTCGAAGCCGAACTCGAAGGGATGGACGGCGAGATCGAACAGCATGTGCGCCTCGCCATGACGCACCGCGCTCGCGCGGCGGAACATGGCGCCCGCGCGGCCGAACATGGTGCCCGCGCAGAAGCAACCGCCAATCGCTTCGTCTTTATCGGCAAGGGCGCAGAGGGAAGCCACGATATCGATGTGCGCTGCGATGGCGATCAGCCGGTGGTGCAGAGCGAACTTGCCGATGGCAGCCGGGCCACGGTGATCTGCCACAGTGCGATCCAGGCCCATGCCGCCGACGGCTTGCGATCAGCGCTCGCTGCCATCGCCGCGAACGAGGATATTCCAGCAGAAACGCGCGCGGAAATCACCCGCGAACTGGAAGCTGCGATCGAGGAAATGGAGGCGGCGCGCACGCAGATGCAACGGATTTCGTTCCGGGCTGCGCCGCCCATCTCCGCGCGCGGGATACCGGCCGGGAGCGCGGTTGCATTCCGCTTTACGCCCGCACCCCGTGCTCGACCGATCCCGATGGCAAGCCCGATCAGCGGCGTCCTGATGGTTCCGGCGGCGCAGGAGGATTGCGACGAGACGGGGGCGGAGCGAGTTACCCGCGCCACCCGCGTTATCGCCCGCACTACGGCCTGATTGCTATCCCGGCTGCAATATCTGCCGGTCGCACTGGTTGTCATCGCCGCTTTCCACGCCCAGCCGCAGCGCCTGCATCCGCTGCTGACTGGTGCCGTGGGTGAAGTTTTCCGAGGATACCCGCCCGCCGGTCAGCGCGTCATCCCCGATGGCCGCTGCCGCCGTCATCCCTTCTTCAAAATCGCCCGCTTCGATCAGGTTGCGGTTCCGCCCCGCCCACACCCCGGCATAGCAATCGGCGTGCAGTTCCATCATCACCTGCAACTGGTTTGACCGGCGCGGGTTCTGCTGCTGGGCGCTACGGATCTGGTCGGAAATGCCGGTAACGGTCTGGATATGGTGCGCGTATTCATGCGCCATCACGTAATAACGGGCGAAATCGCCGCCCGCGCCAAGCTGGCGTTGCAGCGTGTCGTAAAAGCCGGTGTCGATATAGATGCCCTCGTCGCCGGGGCAGTAGAACGGGCCTGTGGCGCTGGTTGCCCCGCCGCAGGCCGAATTGACCTGCCCGGTGTAGAACACCAGCGTCGGCTGGCGGAAGCCGTCCACCCCGGCATCGGCAAAGCGCGCCGCCCAGGTCTGATCGAGGTTGGAGAGCGCGTTGCATGCCTCCATCGCATAGGGATTGTCGTCGCAGATCTGCGCCGCCGATTCGCCGCCGGTGCCGGCCTGCTGTTGCTGCTGCACCGGCCCGCCGCCCTGCTGCATCCCTTCCATCGTCCCCAGCATTTCCGTCGGGTTCACGCCGAACACCAGCGCGCCG
>JBGSLI010000568.1:0-2577 GCA_041740775.1 Alteraurantiacibacter sp.
TCGGCGACGAGGCGAGCGCCCGCGCGGCGGCCACCGTGCTGGTCGAGGAAGGGCTGGCGGCCTGCGCCAACATCATCCCCGGACTCACTTCGATCTATCGCTGGGAAGGCGCGGTAACCCAGGCGAGCGAAGCCGGCGTGCTGTTCAAGACCACCGCTTTGCTGTTAAGCGAGGCGAGCGAGCGGCTGGCGCAGCTGCATCCTTACGATGTGCCTGCAATCGTGGGCTGGAAGGCGCAACAGACACCGCGCGCGACATTGGACTGGCTGGCACAGCAGACGCGGCAGGAGGGCCGGGGATGACGGGCACTGAAGGAAATACGCCGATCGGCAGGCGCGCGGTGATCCGCCTGGCGATGGCAGCGGCGCTTGCCCCGGCCATCATCGGCGCAACTGCGCGCGCGCAGATCGCAACAGGAGGGCTGATCGCCCCGCCCACAAGGCCGATGGCGGTATTATTTTACCTCTCTCGAATCGCCCGGATTTGCTTGACTTGCGCCGCGTCAGGCGACAAATGCGCGCCTTCGCCCGGTCCGGGGGGATGTTTCACCACCTCACGGGCCAGGCCGCAGATTCGCACACGAAACACAGGAATGAACTGCCATGAAGGCGCTGAGCAAGACCACCAGGTCGATCAAGCCGGCCGAGGTCGAGAAAAAGTGGCATCTGATCGATGCCGAAGGGCTGGTTGTCGGCCGCCTCGCCACGATCGTTGCCAATATTCTGCGCGGCAAGCACAAGCCGAGCTACACCCCGCATGTCGATTGTGGTGATCATGTCATCATCATCAATGCCCGCAAGGTGCAGTTCACCGGCAACAAGGCCGGCAAAAAGCATTATTACAAGCACACCGGCTATGCCGGCGGGATCAAGGATGTCACCGCCGACAAGGTGCTGGCCGGTCGCTTCCCCGAACGCGTGCTGGAAAAGGCCGTGGAACGCATGGTTCCGAGCGGTCCGCTGGGCCGGGCGCAGATGAAGAACCTGCACCTCTACAACACCGCCGAACACCCGCATGACGGTCAGCAGCCGCAGGCGCTCGACGTTGCCTCGATGAACCGCAAGAACAAGGTGTCCGCATGATGGCGACCGAAGACAACAACACCGCGACCGACCTTGCCAATCTGAAGGATGTGATCGGCGATGCGCCCGCCGCCGCCGATGCCGGTGAAACCGCTGCGCCCGCAGCTCCCACCATGCCGCTGCGCGAACAGGAACTGGACGCGCAGGGCCGCGCCTACGCCACCGGGCGCCGCAAGGATGCCACCGCGCGCGTCTGGCTGAAGCCGGGCACCGGCAAGATTACCGTCAACGGCAAGGATCAAGAAATCTATTTCGCCCGTCCAACGCTGCGACTGGTGATTAACCAACCTTTCGCCATCGCCGAACGCGAGGGCCAGTATGACGTGGTCTGCACCGTTTCGGGCGGCGGGCTTTCGGGCCAGGCCGGTGCGGTCAAGCACGGCATCAGCCAGGCGCTGACGCGCTACGAACCCGCATTGCGCGGCACGATCAAGGCGGCCGGCTTCCTCACCCGCGACAGCCGCGTGGTGGAACGCAAGAAATACGGCCGCGCCAAGGCGCGCCGCAGCTTCCAGTTCTCGAAGCGTTAAAAGCCTTGGAGCCTACGGGCTCGCACCAGTTCCCGCGACGGTGGGAAAAGCGAAGGGCGACCCCCACGAAGGGTCGCCCTTTTTGCTGCCTGCCACTTATCGATCGATTCGTCCTCCCGCCGTCAGCGCGCCTTCAGTGCGCGGCGGCGGGCTCGTGTCTATCGGGTCTCGCCAGCAATCCGTCCACTTCCTCCAGCAATTGTTCGATGCGGAGCGGCTTGGCCAGATAGGCACGCGCACCGGCGCGGCGGATTTCGGCCTCGTCCTCGCGCCCGGCATAGGCGGTGATGGCGAGAATCGGGATGTGCTTCGTTCGCGGATTGCGCATGATCGTGCGGATCAGCTGGCGGCCCGAAACATGCGGCAGATGAATGTCCATGGTGATGATATCGGGCGCGAAGGCATCCACCGCGTCGAGCACGCGCGCGCCATCGTCCACGGCCATCAATTCGTAGCCGCGCTGCCTGAAGACCGCCTCGTAGAACATCCGGTTCAGGAGGTCGTCCTCGACGATAAGAACCTTCGTCGTCACCTGATGGCAATACACCAGCCTGCAATCCGGTTCCCCAGGCTTGCGGCAAAGCGCAGACAGAACAGGACAAAATGCGGCCGCTGGGCCGCTTTCCAGGGGTTTTCGCCTAATGCACCGGCGGATCGGTGCGCGGAACATGCCCGACAGGTGCCACCGGCTCGCCCGGAGCGCGCGGCGGCATGGCGTCGGCGGGCACATCGTCGATCTGCATGTCGGCGGTGTCGACATCGGCCAGATTGCGCACGCGAACATCGAGCCGCTGCCCGTCCCAGTGCAATTCGTTGAAGCCGGGCGGGGTGGAGCGCAGCCGTTTCGAAAGCGTGCCCGCGCCGATCATCCGCACCGGCCCCTGCGGCGTCTGCTCGATGATGTCGAAGGCGTCATGGACATGGCCCGAAAGCACTGCCAGCACCCGCCGCCGCGCCAGTTCGTC
>JBGSLI010000569.1:0-3342 GCA_041740775.1 Alteraurantiacibacter sp.
CGCAGCCGTGGCGGCGATCTGCGCGCATTTTACTGGCGAGATCGAACAGTTGCCGCCCAGATATTCGGCGCTGAAAGTTGGCGGCAGGCGCGCTTATGATCTGGCGCGCGCGGGGGAGGATGTGGAACTGGCGGTGCGGCAGGTGGTGATCCATTCGCTCTCGCCGCTCGCCGCGCAGCAAGCCGGTGAAGTCGACAGCGCCTTTGCCACTACGCGCGGCCGCCCCGATCCCTATGATCCGCAGGCCCCGCTGGAACTGGCGGACAGCGTTACGCTGGTGGCGCATGTTTCCAAGGGCACCTATATCCGCAGCCTGGCGCGCGATATCGCCCATGCCCTTGGAACCGTCGGCCACGTCACCTATCTCAGGCGCACGAAGGCCGGACCCTTCAGCGAGGCGCAAGCGATTTCGCTGGACAAACTGAACGAAATCGGTAAGGGCGCGCCACTTCAAGACCACCTCCTGCCGCTGGAGGCGGGGCTGGACGGTATCCCGGCCCTCGCTCTCGATCCGGAAGTCGCGCAGGCGGTCCGCCAGGGCCGGGTCGTTTCCGGATTGCCCCATCCCGACGGGCTCCATTTTGCAAAGCTGGGCGCTGTCCCGGTGGCGCTGGTGGAAATCCGGGCGGGCACGATGATTGTCGTGCGGGGTTTCAATATCTGATGATACTGCGAAAGGTATGAAGACATGTCGGTTACCGCCGAAGAAAAAAGCGCGATCATCAAGGACAATGCCATCGGCAAGGGCGACACAGGTTCGCCCGAAGTCCAGGTTGCCATCCTGACCCAGCGCATCCGCAATCTGACCGGGCATTTCAAGGATCACCACAAGGATAACCATTCCCGTCGTGGTCTGCTCAAGATGGTCAACAAGCGCCGCAGCCTGCTGGCCTATCTGAAGAAGGAAGATCTGGCGCGGTACAACGCGCTGATCCAGAAGCTGGGTCTGCGCAAGTAAGAGTTTCTCGAAGGGGCGGCTCCAGGGAGTCGCCCCTTCGTTCATCGGCACGTCGCAAATGCGTGCCAACAATCGGCATCCTTCGCAATTCGGTGGAGGGGCCAGGGGCCGCAAAAGGCCTTGCACCGGACCGGGACGGATTACCCGGAAAAGCAGGCCCCGCGCGGCAATATGGCTCGCGGGTTCAGAAGGAAAATCAATGTTCGACACGAAAACCGTATCGCTGGAGTGGGGCGGCAAGACCCTCACTCTGGAAACCGGCCGCATTGCCCGCCAGGCTGATGGCGCGGTGCTGGCCACCTATGGCGAAACCGTGGTGCTGTGCGCCGTGACCGCCGCCAAGAGCGTGAAGGAAGGGCAGGATTTCTTCCCGCTTACCGTTCACTATCAGGAAAAATTCTCCGCCGCAGGCCGCATTCCCGGCGGCTTCTTCAAGCGCGAACGCGGTGCGACCGAAAAGGAAACGCTCATCAGCCGCCTGATCGACCGCCCGATCCGCCCGCTGTTCCCCGAAGGTTTCTACAACGAAATCAACGTAATTTGCCAGGTCTTGTCGTTTGATGGCGAAACCGAAGCGGATATGGTGGCAATGGTGGCCGCCTCTGCCGCACTGACCATCTCCGGCGTGCCTTTCATGGGCCCGATCGGCGGCTGTCGCGTGGGCTATATCGACGGCGAGTATGTGCTCAATCCGAAGCAGGATGTGGCATTGTCCGATGGCCGTCTCGATCTCATCGTGGCTGCGACGCAAGACGCGGTGATGATGGTGGAATCCGAAGCCAAGGAACTGACCGAGGAAGAAATGCTCGGCGCGGTGATGTTTGCGCATGACGAATGCCGCAAGGTGATCGGCGCGATCGTCCAATTGGCAGAGCAGTCCGCCAAGGAGCCTTGGGTGATCGACACGTCGGACGACAAGGCGGCAATGAAGGAAGAACTTCGCGGCCTGGTCGGTGATGATATCGCCGCTGCCTACAAGCTCACCGACAAGTCGGCGCGTTCCGATGCCATCAATGTGGCGCGTGCCAAGGCGAAGGCGCATTACGCCGACGCCGACGGGCAGACGCAAATGACTGCCGGCAAGCTCGTCAAGAAGCTCGAAGCCGAGATCGTTCGCGGCGCTATCCTCAGGGACGGCCAGCGCATCGACGGGCGCAAGCTCGATCAGGTCCGCCCGATCGAAGCGATCGTTGGTTTCCTGCCCCGGACCCACGGTTCTTCCCTGTTCACGCGCGGGGAAACGCAGGCCATCTGCACCACAACGCTGGGCACGAAGGATAGCGAGCAGATGATCGACGGGCTGGAAGGCCTGACCTTTTCGAATTTCATGCTGCACTATAACTTCCCGCCCTATTCGGTCGGCGAAGTGGGCCGCTTTGGCGGTTCCAACCGGCGTGAAATCGGGCACGGGAAGCTGGCATGGCGCGCACTGCATCCGGTGCTGCCGAGCAAGGAAGATTTTCCTTACACGATCCGTATCCTGTCCGACATCACGGAAAGCAACGGCTCGTCGTCGATGGCAACGGTCTGCGGTGGCTGCCTGTCCATGATGGACGCCGGTGTCCCGATCGACCGTCCGGTTTCGGGTATTGCGATGGGCCTCATTCTTGAAGGCGACGAATTCGCCGTGCTGTCCGATATCCTCGGTGACGAAGACCACCTCGGCGACATGGACTTCAAGGTTGCCGGCACCGAAAACGGCATCACCACCATGCAGATGGATATCAAGGTAGCCGGAATCACGCAGGAAATCATGGCGAAAGCGCTGGAACAGGCCAAGGCTGGCCGGGCGCATATCCTGGGTGAAATGGCCAAGGCGCTGGGCGCTGCCCGCTCCGAACTTTCCGCCCACGCCCCGCGCATCGAGACGATGCAGATCGACAAGGCGAAGATCCGCGACATCATCGGCACCGGCGGCAAGGTGATCCGCGAAATCGTCGCCGAAACCGGCGCCAAGGTGGACATCGACGATGAAGGGCTGATCAAGATCAGCTCGTCCGACATCAGCCAGATCGAAGCCGCCCGCAAGTGGATCAGCGGGATCGTGGAAGAAGCCGAAGTTGGCAAGATCTATGATGGCAAGGTCGTCAACATCGTCGATTTCGGTGCCTTCGTGAACTTCATGGGCGGCAAGGACGGGCTCGTCCACGTGTCCGAAATGAAGAACGAGCGGGTCGAACGGCCGACCGATGTCGTGTCCGAAGGCATGGACGTGAAGGTCAAGGTGCTCGAAATCGACCAGCGCGGAAAGGTCCGCCTCTCGATGCGCGTCGTGGATCAGGAAACCGGTGCCGAGCTGGAAGACACCCGCCCTCCGCGTGAAGCGCGCGAAGGCGGCGATCGTGGTCCGCGTGGCGGAGGCGGCGATCGCGGCGATCGTCGCG
>JBGSLI010000570.1:0-4029 GCA_041740775.1 Alteraurantiacibacter sp.
CAGCGGCGAAGCGGTGATCGCGCGGCTGCGCTTGGCCCGGTGCGCGCCGATGGCGAAGCGGTGAACTTCATCGCGCAGCCGCTGAAGATAGAACAGCACGGGCGAATTGGTGGGCAGGGTCTTTTCCCGCCCGTCGGCAAAATGGAACACCTCGCGCCCCTCGCGCCCGTGGTGCGGACCCTTGGCGATGGCGATCAGCGGCACATCCTCGATCCCCAGTTCCTCCAGCACATCGCGCACCGCAGACATCTGGCCCTTGCCGCCGTCGATCAGCACCAGATCGGGCCAGACGCCCGCATTCTCGCGATCCGGGTCTTCTTCCATCGCGCCAGATTCTGCCAGTCTGGCGAACCGCCGTTGCATCACCTCGCGCATCATGGCGAAATCATCATTGCCCTGCGCGGCCTTGATATTGAACTTGCGATACTGGTTCTTGAGGAAGCCTTCCGGCCCCGCCACCACCATCGCGCCCACCGCCTTGGTGCCCTGAATATGGCTGTTGTCGTAAATCTCGATCCGCGCGGGAACTTCGGGAAGTTCGAGAAATTCGGCCATTTCGCGCATGATCCTGGCCTGTGTTCCGCTTTCCGCCAGCCGCCGGTCGAGCGCTTCCACCGCGTTGCGGCTGGCCTGTTCAAGCAGCCGCCGCCGTTCGCCGCGCTGCGGCACGGAAATCGCTACCCGCCGCCCGGCCAGCGCGGCAAAGGCTTCTTCCAGCAATGCCTGTTCGGGCAGCGCGCGATCGACAAGGATATGCGGCGGCGGCGGCACTTCTTCGTAGAATTGCAGCAGCACGTCGGCCAGAACCTCGGCTTCGTCTACCTCGCCGGTGTTCTTGGGGAAGAAGGCGCGATGGCCCCAGTTCTGCCCGCCGCGCACGAAAAAGCCCTGAATGCCCACCTGCCCGCCTTTGGCGTGGAGCGCGAAGACATCGGCATCGCCCACACCTTCGGCATTCACCGCCTGGCTGCCCTGAATGAATGTCGCCGCGCGCAGCCTGTCACGCAGCATGGCCGCGCTTTCGAAATCGAGCGCCTCTGCCGCCGCCTTCATCTGCGCCTCGATCTTTGCCTGCACCGCGCCCGATTTGCCGCCGAGAAAATCCTTCGCCTCACGCAGCAGCGCGTCATAGCCTGCCGTATCGATCCGCCCCACGCAGGGCGCGCTGCAGCGCTTGATCTGATACAGCAGGCACGGCCGGTCGCGCCGGGAAAAGAAGCTGTCGGTGCAGGATCTGAGCAGGAACAGCTTTTGCAGCGCGTTGACCGTGGTGTTGACCGAACCGGCGCTGGCGAAGGGGCCGTAATAGCTGCCCTTTGCCTTCCTCGCCCCGCGATGCTTCATGATCCGGGGAAAATCATGCCCTTCGCGCAGCAGGATGAAGGGAAAGCTCTTATCATCGCGCAGCAACACATTGTAAGGCGGACGAAACCTTTTGATGAACTGCGCTTCGAGCAGCAGTGCATCGGCCTCGGAATTGGTGGTGACGATTTCCATCCCGCGCGTCTGGCTTATCATGCGTTGCAGCCGGTTGGTCAGCCCTTTGATCTGCGTGTAATTGGCCACCCGCGCCTTCAGGCTGCGCGCCTTGCCGACATAGAGCACATCGCCGCGCGCATCGGTCATCCGGTAAACGCCGGGTTTGGGCTTCAGCGTCGCCACCACCTCGCGTATCGCGGCAAGCCCGGCTGCCAGATCGGGCTGCGCATCGCCTTTTACGGTATAGGTGGCGCGGTCCTCGTTGAACCGCTCCTTGCCCCGTGGATCGGGGGGAGAACCTGCGGGCGTGCGCGACATGGTGTGAGAGATAGGCGGGGGATGCGCGTTTCTCAATCGCTTGCGCTTCATCATCCCACAGGGCAGCGTGCGCCATTGCAATGGGGAATCCTGCATGAGCCAAGATGAGAAGCTTCCGCGCACGGTGGGATTCTGGGGCACCGCGCTGTTCCCGGTGAACGGCATGATCGGTTCGGGCATTTTCGCCATGCCTGCAATCCTTGTTGCAGCGGTGGGCAATTTCGCCCCGTGGATGATGCTGCTGGGCGCGCTGCTGATCCTGCCGCTGGCGTGGGTATTTGCCGCGCTGGCCATGCGTTTTGACGGGCACGGCGGCCCTGTGCTTTACGCCAATGCCGCATTCGGCAAGTTTTTCGGCTTCCAGTCCGGCTGGATGCGTTACGCTTCCGGCGTAGTGGCGGTGGCCGCCAATACGCATGTCGCAATTGCCTATCTCGCGGTGCTGTTTCCGGTATTGGATGAGCCCAATCTGCGCTCTGCGGCGACAATCGCCTTCATCGCCTTTGTTACGCTGGTAAACCTTGTCGGCATGCGCGCATCGGTCAACACGCTGGGCGTGATGACGGCGATCAAGCTGGTTCCGCTTGCCATCCTGGTGGTGGCGGGGTTGGCCACCCGCGATCCCGCGGTAGGGTTCAGCCTGCCCGAATTCAGCGGCTTCGAAAGCGTGATCCTGCTGACCTTCTACGCCTATATGGCGTTCGAGAACGCCAATTTCCCCGCCGGGGAATTGCGCAATCCGCGCCGCACCATCCCGCTGGCGCTGATGACCACGCTGGCGGCGGTGGCATTGTTCTACATGCTGGTGATCTGGGCCTATCTCGCCATTGCTCCCGATGCGGGCGGAGGGGAAAGCGCTCTGGCCGCTGCCGCCGGGGAAATCGCCGGCCAGACGGGAATTGTCGTCATTTCGCTCGCCGCCGCCTTTTCGGTCGCGGCCAATACGCTCAATGGCGGCATCGTGGTGCCGCGCATGACATATGGCATGGCCGAACAGGGAACCCTGCCAGCCATCTTCGCGCATGTTTCCCCGCGCTTGCGCACGCCCGATGTCTCGATCCTGTTTTACGGCGGGGTGGCGATGCTGTTCAGCCTGTGGGCGGGCTTTGCTGCGCTCGCCGTTGCCAGCACGCTTTCGCGCCTGGTGATGTATCTGCTTTCCGCGCTGGCGCTGCCGGTGCTGGAACGGCGCGATGGCGACAAGGCGGCGTGGTGGCATCTGCCCGCCGCGATCCTCGCCGCCATCTCGACCATATGGGTGGCCAGCCATGCAAGCGCGGAGGCCTGGCAAATGCTGCTGACGATCTTTGTGGTCGGCTGCGGGCTGTATTTCATAGCCGTGCGGCGCGCGCCCGAAGCCGAAGCACCGGCGGCGTAATGGCGGAACAGTTCGATGCCATCATCCTCGGCGGCGGGGCGGCGGGGCTGTTCTGCGCCGCGCAGACGGGGCAGTGCGGACGCAGCGTGCTGGTGCTCGAACGCGCCGGGAAGGTGGGCAAGAAAATCCTGATTTCGGGCGGCGGACGGTGCAATTTCACCAATCTGGGAGCCGGTCCGGCCAACTACCTCAGCGCCAATCGGCATTTCGCCAAGAGCGCGCTGAGCCGATACACCCCGCGCGATTTTGTCGCACTGGTGGAAAAGCATGGCATCGCCTGGCACGAAAAGACGCTGGGGCAATTGTTCTGCGATGGCCCGGCGCAACAGATCGTCGACATGCTGCTGTCCGAATGCGCCGCTGGCCCCGGAAAGGTGACGATCCGCTGCAATGAGGAGGTGGGCGAGGTTTCGCACGATGGCGCGGCATTTCGCGTCACCACCCAATTCGGCAGTTTTGCCGCCGCTTCGCTGGTGATCGCCACCGGAGGGCTGTCCATCCCTAGGATGGGGGCGAGCGATTTCGCCTACACCCTCGCGCGGCAGTTCGGGCTGAAGGTGGTGGAACCACGCCCCGCTCTGGTTCCGCTGACGCTGGGCGGCGAGGACGTGCTGTTTCGGGAACTTTCCGGCGTTTCTGCCGAAGTCGATGCCACTGCCAATAGGGCGACATTTCACGAAGCAGCGCTGTTCACCCATCGCGGCCTGTCAGGCCCCGCGATCCTGCAGGTCAGTTCCTACTGGAAGCATGGCGACCCGGTCACGATCGATTTCTTCCCCGGCCGGTCGCGCGACTGGCTGCTCGCCGCAAAGCGCGCGAGCCCGCGCACCCAGTTCCGCGGGTTGTTGCGCGAT
>JBGSLI010000571.1:0-3106 GCA_041740775.1 Alteraurantiacibacter sp.
GATCGCGCGCCAGCGGCAGGAACGGCACGGGCGTGGCGCCGCCAAGGCTGAACATGGTGGCCAGCGTGGCATAGCCGAGCACGACGAGGACGATGGCAAACTGGCCGTAGCGCACCCCCATGCCCACCATCGCCGCCATCAGCAGCGGCATCAGCGTAACCGTCCGCGTTTGCAGCGCCAGCGCCCCAAGCACCATGCTGGCCGCCAGCCCGGCAAAGAACCAGAGGTCGATCCCCGGCAGCACCGCTCGCCTGCGGCGGAAGGCAAATCCGCGCAGATCCACCAGCGCCGGGGTCACGATCAATATGCCCAGCACATTGGCGAAGAACCACCAGCCGAATTCGGCCAGGCTCTGTTCGGCACGAAAGGGAATGGCGACCAATGCGCCGACAAGGCATCCCGCGATCGCGGCTCCGAACACGCCCGCAACTTGCGCAAAGCGGCGGGGAATGGCGCGCGCACCGCCCAGCACCCTGATGCTGATTGCCGCACAGATCAGCGTTTGCAGCAGGCTGGAGAAAGAATAGGCCAGCGCGGCCAGCGGTTGCACCCCGGTCACCATTACCGTGAGCGCCTGCACCAGCAGGAATATCGCGCCCGGCACATGCCAGTGCCGCCGGTCAACGATGCGGAACGCGGCCACCGCCACGCCGCTCGGCAACCACACCGCCAGCACCCCGCCCAGATGATCGCGCAGGCCCAGGCAGGCGAGCGCCAACACGCTCCACAAGGCAGCCGAAAATAGCGAATCCCGCCAATGTGCCCGCAGTCGCGGCAAGTGCTTCTCTCCGTTGAATTTCTCAAACGGGGAGTAACGACAAGTGGTTAGCCCGCCATCGCGGCGGAACTAGGGGATAGGCACTAGGGCAGTGGTGATAATCTCAGGCGGCAGCGCGGCCGCTGTGCTTGAGTTCCAGGTTGAGCATTTCGGCCAGCAGGAACGCCAGTTCCAGCGATTGCGCGGCGTTGAGGCGCGGGTCGCAATGGGTGTGATAGCGATCGTTCAGCCCGGCATCGGTAATCGCCACCGCGCCGCCGGTGCATTCGGTCACATCCTGCCCGGTCATTTCCAGATGGATGCCGCCCGCATGCGTGCCTTCGGCCCGGTGAACCGCAAAGAAGCCGCGCACTTCGGCCAGAATCCGCTCGAACGGACGGGTCTTGTAACCGCTGTCGGCCTTGATGACATTGCCGTGCATCGGATCGCAGCTCCACACCACCGGATGCCCGGCGCGGGTGACCGCGCGCACCAGCGGAGGCAGGCCTTTTTCCACCTTGTCGTGGCCGAACCGGGCGATCAGCGTGATCCGCCCCGGCTCGCGCGCGGGATTGAGCAGATCGAGCATGGCTAGCAGCGCGTCCGGCTCCAGGCTCGGCCCGCATTTCACCCCGATGGGATTGTTCACCCCGCGCAGGAATTCGACATGCGCGCTGTCGATGAAGCGCGTCCGGTCGCCAATCCAGAGGAAGTGCGCGGAAGTGTCATACCAGTCGCCGGTGAGCGAATCCTGCCGCGTCATCGCCTGTTCGAACGGCAGCAGCAGCGCCTCATGGCTGGTGTAGAAGCTGGTCGCCTTCAGATGCGGATCGTTTTCGATATCGACTCCGCAAGCCTCCATGAAATCGAGCGCCTCGCCGATCCGGTCGGCAATGGTCCGGAATTGCTCCGCCCACGGGCTGCGGCCCATGTAATCGAGCGTCCAGCGGTGGACTTCGCGCAGATTGGCATATCCGCCGCCGGCAAAGGCGCGCAGCAGATTGAGCGTGGCGGCTGCCTGCGAATAGGCGCGCAGCATCCGCTGCGGATCGTTGCGGCGGGTTTCGGGGGTGAATTCGATGCCGTTGACATTGTCGCCGAAATAGCTCGGCAGCGTGACCGACCCCTGCGTTTCGAAATCGGAACTGCGCGGCTTGGCAAATTGCCCTGCCATGCGCCCCACCTTCACCACCGGAAGTTTGCTGGCGAAGGTAAGCACGGCGGCCATTTGCAGGATCACGCGGAAGGTATCGCGGATATTGTTCGCGCCGAATTCGGCAAAGCTTTCGGCGCAATCGCCGCCCTGCAACAGGAACGCCCCGCCGTTGGCGACCGTGCCCAGCTCGGCCTTCAGCTTGCGCGCCTCACCGGCAAACACCAGCGGCGGAAACCCGGCGAGCGTATTGGTGGCCGCTGCCAGCGCATCAGCATCGTCATAGGCGGGCAGGTGCTTTGCAACAAAGCGGTCCTGCCTCCAGCTTGCTTGGGTCCATTCGTGTGCCACGTCGTTTTGCTCGTCCATTCAGCGCCCATCCCCTGCGGGCTCTTGAAAATCCGGTTCTGCGGGGATGCGGCGATCCCTACAGCCGGGGGACCGGAGGCGCAAAGGTTACTTGCGTTACCTGTGCCCGCCCCATCGGAAGAAATATCAGGTTCGCCGTCAGCGACCCGTGGCGGCGGCGGCGTTGGTCAACCCGCCCGCCCCGCCCGCTTCAGGCAGCACCTGCAAGCGCCAGCCGGGCCGCGCCAGATAGCGTTTAGCCAGCGCCTGCATCTCCTCCACGCTCGCCTCGTCATAATCGGAATAGATGGTGGGCAGATAAGCGATGCGGTTGGGATCAAAGCCCGCGCCCTGCAACTGGTTTAGCCAGAAGGTGTGCCCGGTCTGCGCCCGCAGCAGGAACTGCCGCGAAGGCTCTACCGCGCGTTCCAGCTCATCCGGCGTGGGGCCGGTAGTGGCCAGATCGCGGGCGATTTCCTGCGCCATGTCGAAGAAGGTTGGAAGCAGCGCGGGTTCGATCTGCACCAGCGCGAACAACACCCCGCCGCTGTTCACATCGAGCGGCCAGTTGGACGTGACGAACGGCGAATAGGCCGCCCCGGCGCGTTCGCGCAGCGCATCGAGCAGGCGGTTGGAGAAGATCTGCGCCAGCAGATCGAGCTTGCGGCTCTGCACGATTCCGTCCGAGCCGCCGCCCAGCGGCCAGGCGATGACAGCCGCCGCCTGATCATCGTCGCCCGCATGGGCGACGTCTCACTCGGAACTCTGCGCTCGGTGTCGGTGATCCACGGGCGACGGCATCTTGCGGTTATCCTCGGCTTCTTCGAGGTGCTGATCTGGATCTTCGT
>JBGSLI010000572.1:0-5569 GCA_041740775.1 Alteraurantiacibacter sp.
AACATGGCGCGCGCTGGCCAGCTTCGCCATCCACAAGGCGCGTTATCCGCTCACCGATCCGCAGGCCTTCCGCCTTTCCTGCGAAGAGGCGGAGCAGGTCGTCCGCAAGCTGGCCGGGGCCGATCCGGCAAGGCTGGCGAACATTCCCGGCATTTCCGCCAATCGCGCCTCGGGCCTGCCCGATGCCGCCGCCATGCTGCAAGTGATGCTGGCGCAGTTTGCGCCCGATGCGGTGGTGATTTCGGCCTGGGGCCTGCGCGAAGGCCTGCTGGTCCAGCGGTTGAGCGATGCCGCGCGCGATCAGGATCCACTGCTGTCCGCGATTGCCCATTTCGCCACCCCGCGCGGGGCGGACATCACCAATGCCACGCTGAAGATGGCATGGACCGCAGAAGCGGTGGATGGGCGCAATCGCGGCAGCGAACGCATCCGCTTGGCCGCCACGCTGCTGACGCAGGCGGCGGCGCGGATCGAACCCAATATGCGGCTGTCGCATTCCACCGACTGGGCGCTGGAAAAGCGCTGGGTGGGCCTCGATCACACCGGACGCGCGATGATGGCACAGGCTTTGCGCGCCAGCAGCGGCCAGCCCGCGATCATGAAGGATTATCTGCGCATGGCAAACGCGGACCAGTTGCACCGCGCATCGGCCTGGGGGCTGGCCAACCGGCTGGGGCGCAAGATCGGCGGCGGCACGCGCATTTCGCTGCGCAACAGCACTCTGCGGCGCGAGGGTGATGTGCTGGTGCTGCGCTTCAAGCAGGACCGCACCTATCTTATGTCGGAGGCGGTGGAGACCGAACTTGCCACGCTGGCGGGCTGGCTGGGATTGCAGCACGAGATCGTGATCGGCGGGATCTGATCGTCAGAACCGATCGCCGGTCTGCGCGTCGAACGGGCGGGTATCGGCTGGCAAGCTGTGATAGGGCGGGGGCTGCGGCAGGGGTGCGTTCGCCCTTCCACGGCACCTGATCCACCTTAGTCCAGGCGTTTAGTGTCAGCCGCCGGAACGCCATCGGGCAAGCAGTTGTGCATCATATTGTCTCCCGTCAAATGCGCGCTTGCCAAGCCGCGCTATTGCTTATTCAATCGGGGTAACACGGGAGATCGCAATGCCGGAAGTGTTTCACCCCTTTGCCAGCTTCGGGCTGCAGGAACGGCTGCCGATGCGGTTCGAGGCGGATGTGTTCGAATGCGAAGTGGTGGGGGAAATCCCGGCGGAACTGGAAGGCACCTATTACCGCTGCGGCGGGGACCGGCAATATCCCTCGCTGGAAGACGACATCATCCTCAACGGCGATGGCATGGTCAGCATGTTCCGGCTTGCGGGCGGGCACGTTTCCTTCCGCAGCCGCTATGTCCAGACCGAGCGGCTGAAGGCCGAGCGCGCGGCGCGGCGGCGGCTGTATGGCCAATACCGCAACAGATATACCGACGATGCCAGCGTCTCCAGCCTGCCCAACCGCGACAATACCGGCAACACCTTCGCCTTTGCCCATCACGGCGAACTGTTCGCCTTGCGCGAAGACAGCCGTCCCTATCGGCTCGATCTCGATACGCTGGAAACGCTGGGTGAAGGGCAATGGGGTGATCTTCGCTCCACCGCGCTAACCGCGCATCCCAAGATCGATCCGCAAACAGGCGAATGGTGGAGCTATGGCGTGTTCGCCGCAGGGGAGCCGACTACCGACGCCAGCCTGCACGTGTTCGATGCCCAAGGCAGGCTGATCCGCGAGCAGTGGTTCCAGACGCCCTACCCCGGCCTCAGCCATGATTGGGGCGTGACGCGCGAGCATCTGGTGTTCCCGATCATGCCGCTGACCGCCAGCGAGGCGCGGCTGCGCGCGGGCAAGCCGTACTACCAGTACGATCCCGATCTGCCGGGCAAGTGGGGAGTGATGCCGCGCGATGGCGATCCCGCGCGCGACATGCGCTGGTTCGATCTACCCGGCGTGATGGGGCACGTTATGAATGCCTATACCGAAGGCAGCACGGTGGTGATCGACACCCCGATCAGCCCCGGCAACTGCTTCTCTTTCTTCGCCGACAAGCACGGCAATCTGCCAACCATGCCCGAAACGATCACCCAGATCACCCGCGTGGTGTTCGACCTGTCAAAGCCCGACGCCGAAGCGGTGAGCCTGCATCCGCTGGCGGGCGCGCTGGGCGACATGCCCCGGATCGACGATCGCTTTGCGATGGCGAAATACCGCCACGGCTGGTTCGCTCTGCGCGATTTTCCGCGCATGGGCATTGGCCAGATCGACTGGGAAACGGGCGAAGTGAAAGCACAGGCGCTCGAAGGCGCGGCGGCGCAGGAACCACTGTTCGTGCCGCGTTCTGCCGATGCGCCCGAAGGCGACGGCTTTATCCTCACCGTGGTCGATCACTTTACCGAACGCCGCGCCGATCTGCTAGTGCTCGACGCACGCGATGTCAGCCGCGCGCCGCTGGCCTCCATTCGCTTGCCGTTCGCCATGCCGATGGCGTTCCACGGCTGCTGGGTTCCATCACAGGAGAATGCACAATGACCGATACCGCCAAGGCCCAGACCACGCTGGAAGCACAGCTGGCCGAGCTTGAAGCCCGCCTTGCCCGGATCGAGCGTGATCTGGACGAACCGCACGATCCCGATTCTTCCGAACGCGCGGTGCAGATGGAGGACGATGATTCGCTCGAAGGGCAGGCGCGGCTCATCACCCGCGAAATCACTTCCACCCGCCGTGCGCTCGACCGGATCGCGGCGGGCGAATACGGTGCTTGCGTGCAATGCGGCGAGGAAATTTCCGCAGGCCGGCTGGAAGCCCGACCCGAAGCGGCATTGTGCATTACCTGCGCCAGCAGGGGCTAACCCGCCACCCGCCGCACAAAGCCCGCCACCATTCGCTCGGTCTCGCGCAATTCGCTGCCGATCGAGAGACCGGGGCTGAGGTGGTTGTGGCCGGCGAGATAGTGCATTTCGGGCAGGCGGCCCCTGGTTGCGGTCCATTGCGACACCACTTGCGCGGCCTGCCGGTGGAAATCATCGGGATCGAATTCGGCCACGCTGAACTGCATCGGCACGGGGGAGGCGATCAGCCCTGCCAGCGCAGAGGCCGGGCCCCATCCGGCCGCATCATCGCCGTAATAGGCGCGGTTGAAATCGTTCGCCGCGCTGGTGCGGATATCGTAGATGCCGCTGAGAAACACCGCGCCCGCAATCGCCCCATCCTCCTTGGCAGCATGGTCACGCGCATGGGCGAGGTAATTGGCGATATGGCTGGCACCGGCGCTCTGGCCCATCAGCACGATCCTTGCCGGGTCGCCGCCGTGGGAAGCCACATTCGCGCGCAGCCAATCGACGCAAAGCGCCATATCCTCCACCCCGCTGGGGAAGCGGTTTGCGGGAGCGAGGCGATAGGTCATCGTCACCCCCACAAAGCCCATGCGCGCGGCGAAATCGCCAATGTTGGAATAGAAGGGCGATCCCTCGCTGTGCTTGTCGCCCATCACAAAGCCGCCGCCGTGGACAAAGGCTAGCACCGGGACAGCGGCGGGCTTGCCTTGCGTGAACAGATCGAGCCGGTGGCGCAAACCGGGGCCGTAGGCGAGATCGCGCGTTACCTGCGTTTCCGAGGCCATCCCGCAGTTGATCGAAGCCATCAGCGCTTGCGTCGAGCGCAGCATTTCGGGCGTCAGATCGGGGCCGAGCGCTTCCAGTCTGGCGCGCAGGTCAGGTGTCATCTTCATTCTCCATCAGCAGCACAGGCTTGATCGCCGCGCCCGATCTGGCATCGGCGCGGCGACGAAACCGGCGTTAGCGTTCATCGCCGCGCAGCGGCAATGCACACCCAGCGCCTCCCACGCAGGTTGCGCGGCGCGCAGTGCGGCGGCGCTGGCGGCGATCTGATCGGTGCTGGCGATCTCCAGCCTGCGGTCCACCTGACCACTGAGCGGGTCGAGCACGTCGATCATCCTGCCTGCCATCGCCCCTTCATCCCCCTCGTGCTTTCCGCCCGTCCCGGTTTCAATACCCCCAGCGCAACCCGATCCAGAATGTCTGCGGCGCGCCCAGATCGATCGATCCGGCCTGGTTGCGGGTGACGATCCGCTCGTCCCACAGGTTTTCCACCCGGCCCACCAGCGAAAGCCGCGCGGTGAGCGGGAATTGCGCGAACAGATCGAGCGTGGTGGCGGCGGGCAGCACATCGTCTTCCAGATCGCCTTCGAACTGATCGCCGACATGGCGCAGCGTGGCCGAAAGCAGGCCGCCCGCGATATATTCGTAACTGCCCGTCAGGCTGGCTGCAAAGCGCGGGGTCTGCGCCGGACGGTTGCCGTCCAGCGCGGCGGCGATCACGTTATCCGCCACCTCGGCATCGGTCAGCACCAGCGTGCCGTTGAGGCCGAACGGCCCGCGATCCAGCGAAGCGGCAAATTCCACCCCGGTCGCATCGATCGCTTCGAGATTAAGGCGCTGGCGCAGATTGGGCTCCAGCGTGACATTGGCGATCGCGCCTTTGACGCGGTTGTCGAAATAGGTCGTGGAAATGCTCACGCCCGCTGACGGGGCAAGATCCAGCCCCACTTCCCAGCCTTCCAGATTTTCGGGCGCCAGCGCGGCATTGGCCAGCGTCGTCACCGGGAACACCACGAAGGGGCGATAGAGTTCGTTGAGCGTGGGCAGGCGAAATCCCTGATAGGCCGCCGCGCGCAGCGTAATTGCCGCATTGGCCCGCACCAGCGCGCCCGCGCGCCAGGTCACTTCCCAATCGGAGCGGTCGGCAAATTCGTCGTCACGCAGTAGCGATCCGTCAGGCGCAATGGTGCGGAAAAAGCCGTCGCGGATCGAATATCGGTCAGCGCGCAGGCCGCCTGTCAGAGTGAGCGCACCCGCCTGCCAATCGTCTTCCACGAACAGGCCGATGTCATCGGTTACTCCCCCGGCAAAGCGGCTTTCGGTAACAGCGCCGGTGAAGGCGGAAATCGCATCCTCGGACAGATCACCCTCGGCGCGGCGATAATCCGCGCCGATCCGCAGCGTGTGCGCCCCGCCTACCGGCGGGCGCAGCTCGATCTTGCCGCCGATACCGTTTGACGGCGTATCCTTCTGATCCAGCACAGGCACAAAGCGGGTGGATGAAATAACCACATTGGTGAAGTTACGCCATTGCGCATAGGCCAGCGCATCGAATTCCCACGGCCCCCGGCTAACCACGCGCAAGCTGATATCCTGCCCCTGCGAGGAATTGTCCGCGCCGGTAAAACGCAGCACGCGCTCATCCTCGAAGGCGAGCACGCGCGCCTGCACCTCGATATCGCCCAATTGCTGCACCAGGCGACCCCCGGCAGACCAGGCATCGTAATTGGCCCGGCTGGTGGCGGCCACGCGCTGATCCGCAGGCGTGGTGTGGAACCCGTCGCCCTGCTCCCACCGCCCGTGGATTACCGCAAAGCCATTGCCCAGTTCGGGCGCGAGCGTGGCGGAAGCTTCGGTATCGCCGCGAAAATTCACCAGGGTGCTGGCGGTGACAAGGCCGAGCGTTTCGGCACCTGCGCTTTCCAGTTCGATCGCGCCCGTCAGCGCGCC
>JBGSLI010000573.1:0-4864 GCA_041740775.1 Alteraurantiacibacter sp.
CATCGCGCGCCACGCCTGCGCCATTGACCCCGCCGCCCACCACGATGATGTCGAACACTTCGCTCACGGCACGACCCGCTGGCCCGGCCCGGTGTGGAACCGGCGGAACAAACGCCCGCGCTCGCTGAACAATACCAGCGCCAGTGCGGCTGAAGAACAGATCAGCAATGACCAGGCAAAGGGCACAGCGGTCCCGTCATAGCTCTGCCCGATCAGCGCGCCGACCATCGCCGCGCCGAACATCCGCAGGAAAGTCTGCACGCTGGATGCCGCACCGGCGATTTGCGCAAAGGGCTGCATGGCGATCGAACCGAAATTGGCGCCGAGAAAGCCGAGCAGCGCCAGATTGATGCTCATCAGCGCAATAAACCACGCCAGGCTTTGCGGATGGGCATAGGATGACCACACCTGCAACGCGCTCACCATCACGAAAACGATCACCCCGAAATGCGAAACCCGCCTTGCGCCAAAGCGCATGACGATTTGCGAATTGGCGATATTGGACACCGCCATCATCGCCGCCGTACCGCCGAACACCAGCGGAAACGCGGTGCCGACGCCGAAATGCTGCTGGAACAATTGCTGGGCCGAATTGACGTATCCGAACACGCTGCCCATCAAGAGCATCGATCCCAGCACATAGCCGATTGCGGCCCGGTTCATCAGCGCGACGCGCATGTTGCGGGCGATGACGGGCAGGTTGATCTGCTGCACATTTTCCTTCGCCAGCGTTTCGGGCAGGCGCAGCCACACCCACAGCGCCGCCAGCGCGCTGACCGAAGACAGGGCGACGAAGATCCACCGCCAGCCGGCCACCAGCAGGATCGCCTGCCCCAGGCTCGGCGCGATCACCGGCACGGTAATGAACACCGCCGAAATCAGGCTCATCAGCCGCGCCATGCCATCGCCTTCATACAGATCGCGCACCACCGCCACCGGGGCCACCATCAGCCCGGCGGCGAGCAGGCCGGTAATTGCGCGCACCGCCAGCAAGGTGGTGAAATCGGTCAGCACCGCAGTCAGTAATGACAGCAGGGTGAAGGCCACCAGCGCCAGCAGGATGATCGGTCGGCGGCCGAAACGGTCGGCAAAACTGCCCGGCACCAGGCAGCCGATGCCCATGGTGATGGTATAGACCGCCACGATCAGCTGCCTGTCGTTGCCGTCCGCCGCGCCCAGTTCGCGCGCCATGTCGGCGAGTGCGGGCAGCATGGCATCGATCGACAGCGCATTGAGGCTCATCAGCAGGGCCAGCAGCGCGATCAGCTCGCGCTTGCCCAGCGGCAGGGATTCGATCGGGGATGCACTTGCCGTGGCCATGCCCCGTGGCCTAGCCGCGCTGCACCTGCGAGAAAAGGATTTTGTCAAACTCTCCCCAAAGCCCTTATCCGCGCTATAGCGGGGAACAGATGGCGAATCCGGACGACAGGGACGATGCGTTTGAGGAGGTGCAGCAGGGCCTGCGCAAGATCATCCACGTCGATATGGACGCCTTCTTCGCCAGCGTGGAACAGCGCGACAATCCCGAGTTGCGCGGCAGGCCGGTGGCGGTGGGCGGTGCAGGCGGACGTGGGGTAGTGGCAGCGGCCAGTTACGAAGCGCGAAAGTTCGGGGTGAAAAGCGCCATGCCATCGGTCACCGCCCGACGCCTGTGCCCCGATCTGGTGTTCGTGCCGCCACGCTTCGATGTCTATCGTGAAGTGTCCCGGCAAATCCGCGAAATCTTTCATCACCATACGCCGCATGTCGAACCCCTGAGCCTCGATGAAGCCTTTCTCGACGTGACCGATGACATCCACGGCATCGGCAGCGCCACCGCCATCGCGCAGGCCATCCGCCGCGCGATCCGCGAGAGGACGCAGCTGACCGCGAGCGCGGGGGTTTCCTACAACAAATTCCTCGCCAAGCTGGCGAGCGACCAGAACAAGCCCGATGGATTGTGCGTGATCCGCCCCGGCGAAGGCGCGGGTTTCGTGCAATCGCTGCCGGTGCGGCGGTTCCACGGGGTGGGGCCGAAAGGGGCGGAAAAGATGGCGCGGCTGGGCATTGCAACGGGCGCCGATCTGGCGGCCAGGGATGCGCAATGGCTGCGCGCGCAGTTCGGCACCTTCGGCGAATATCTGTTCCGCGCCGCGCGGGGGATCGATCTTCGGCCGGTGCGCGCCGACCGCCCGCGCAAATCGATCGGCGGCGAGCGCACCTTTGGCGCCGACATTTCCAGCGGCAGCGCACTGCGCGCCACTCTCGACGATATTGTCGCGATAGTCTGGGAGCGGATCGCGGAAAGGCAGGCGCGTGGCCGCACGGTCACGCTGAAGCTTAAGTTCACAGACTTCCAGCAAATTACCCGCGCCCGCTCGCTCGATCGCGCAGTAGAGGGTAAAGCGCAGTTTGCCGGGATCGCGCATGAGCTTCTGGCGGCTGAACTGCCCTTGCCCCTGCCGATCAGGCTGATGGGGCTGACGCTGAGCAATCTGGAAGGCGGCAGCGTGGAAGAACCGGCGCGGGAAGACGGCCAGCTTTCGCTGCTCTAGGGGCAAGAGTCCAGGCTCTTGCCAGCTTCGCGCCAGGTGAATAAATCGCCGCGATGACCGGATTATTCCTCGCGCTGGCAGTGCTGGCCACGCCCGCCCCGCAGCAGAGCCCCGCCGCGCCTGTGGTCACTTATGACGAGGCGGTGGCCTGCGCCTTTCTTGGCATCGGCTATGGCCTGCGCGATGAACATTCCGAAGAAACGCGCAATGCCGCCGTGGGGCTGGGCGCAAGATACATGGCCTATGCCGAAGTGGTGAGCGGAAAGGATAGCGACGCGGTTGTCGCCGACATCGGCGATGCCGCTTCTGCGGTGGTTGCCCAAATCACGCAAAGCGCGCAGCCGTTTGCCGAATTGCGCCAGCGCTATCTGGCATGTGAAGCGCGCGCGGCGGATTTGCCCCCCGCCTGAATGCCCCCCGCCTGAATGCCCGCCGCCTAATTGACCGCCGCCTGATCGAGCGCGGCCAGCCTTGCCCGCACCACCGGGCTAAGCTTTTCCGGCAGCGCGTCTGGCTCGAAGAACCGCGCTTCCACCACTTCGCGCATATCGGGCTGCGGTGTGCCTTCGATCAACCCGGTAACGATCCGCACGTGGTTGGTGACGCCCAGGAATATATCCTGATGCTGCGCCGCCAGACGCGGATCGGCAAGCGTGCAGCCAAGTTCTTCGCCCAATTCGCGCAGCGCGGCGGCAACAGGGTCTTCGCGCGGTTTCATGCCGCCGCCGGGCAATGCCCAGACATCGCGGCCGTAGGAATGGCGCACCAGCAGGATGCGCCCGGCTGCATCGGTTCCCGCCACCGCGCAGCCATGCACCTCGCGCACCATTCGCCGTAACCAGAACCGCCGCAGCCGGTGGGCGATCCGGTATAGCGCCCGGTGCAGCGGGGCCGGAATCAGCCGCACGATCAGGTGAAGCATGTCACCTTCTGGTTCGGGATTTTTCGGGCCGCGCCGAGCAGGCGGGCAATCGGCAGATCGCTTTCTCCGCGCGCGGCTGCATCGAACACCGCGCGCTTGTCCGGCCCGCGGATCACCAGCATCAGCGCATCGCTGGCCAGCAGCGCGGGGATGGTGAGCGTGATCCGGTCGAACGGGGCTTCGGGCGGAAGCGGATCGGGGGTGAGGCGGCGGATAGGCTGCGGATCGTCCACCTGCGGATCGGTGTTGGGGAACAGCGAGGCGATATGCCCGTCTGCCCCCATTCCCAGCCAGACAAGCGCGAAATGCGGCACCTGTTCCATTGCCGTCAGCGTCACCACCTCGGCACCAGCGGGTTCCAGTAGCGCGCGGATTTTGCCGGTGTTGCTGGCCGGATGATCTTCGGGAACGATGCGGTCATCGCCCGGCCACACGGTAATGCGGCGCCAGTCGAGATCGGATGCCGCCAGCTGTTGAAGGATGGGGAAGGGGGTGGACCCGCCCGGCACGCTGATCGCAATCGAGGCATTGGGTAACGCATCGGTCTGGGCCAGCTTCGCGGCAAGGAACTGGTGCAGGAAGCGCGCTATTGCTGCGTCGTCTGAGTTTTCGATGATGTCGATATCAGCCATGCGCAGGTCCTAAACGCAAAACCGCCGCAGGGCGAGGCCCGACGGCGATTTTGGAAATCAGTTTCGGATGGCGATTACTTCAACGTCGAATCGAGGAACCAGGCGCGTTCCTCGGCCATATCCGTCCAGTCGTCGATCAGTCCGTCGGTGGCATTGTCGCCCGCCGCCTCGGTGTGTTTCTTCAATTCCTTCAACCGGGCCACCAACTTGCGGTTATCGTCGCGCAATTCCTTCACCATTTTGTCGGCGGGAAGCGCGGTATCGTCCTGATCTGCAATCTGCGTAGCTTTGGCCACCGATCCGATCGAGGTCAGCGTCATCGCCCCGTTCTTGCGTACGCGTTCTCCGATCGCGTCGATCTGGTCGCGGATGGAGATGGCCTGTTCGTCAAACAGCAGGTGCAGATCGCGAAAGCGCGGCCCGGTGACGTGCCAGTGGAAATTCTTGGTCTTGAAGAACAGTGCCAGATGGTCGGCCAGCAGGCCGTTCAGCCCTTCGATCAGTGCGGTTTTCGAATTGTTTCCGGCGGTGGTCATATATCTTGTCTCCTGTGCGTGTTGCATTCCCCTCACCAACGGACGGAATAACGCTTTGTTTCACGCAAACTGCGCTTCACATTGATCGACGCAATCGATCAGGAAAGCACTTGCGGAGCGAGAATTGCGATTGCGAAGGCAGCGCCGAGCAGCGCCACGCCCACCGCCCAGCGCAGCAGGCGGCGCGGCATTTTCTCCCAATCGGCAGCGGCAATCGCGGCCAGTCCCAGCACCATCGCC
>JBGSLI010000574.1:0-4756 GCA_041740775.1 Alteraurantiacibacter sp.
CGGCAGGCTGCTTCCCGGCACGGGCGCGCCATCGGCATCGAGCAGGACGATCTGCGCCTCGCCAATCACCAATGGCCGGTCGCCATAGCGGTTGCTGAACCGCACCCGCAGCCGCTCCCCGCCTTCGGACAGGCGCAGAACCTGCGATATCGTGACATTCTCGTAGGACGGCGCGCCGAAAGGCCCTTCGGTAGCAAGCGGGGCGTGCGGGGACGCGGTCCAGCTGCCGACCCAATTGTCCTGCGCGGATATCGGCGTGGCACTGAACAATGCGGCGGCGGCAAGCATCATAGTGACGGCGGGCTTCATGGCGGCTCTCCCCTGTCCGGCGGGCGTGTGCGCCCTGCCGAGTCGCAACCTTAGTGCCGCGAGAAGAGCGCGGCAATCGGCTCAGGACAGCACTTCTGCGATGCCGGGCACAATGATCGTGCGATCGCCGCCGAAGCCTTCGTGCACGCAAATCAGCCCGGTATTTGTGCAAAAGCACTGTGATGACAAAACCCTAACCACGCTTTCTCGATCCGAAGAACGAGCCGCCGCCGAGCACCGTCACGCCAAGGAAGAAGCCGAAATCATACCAGCCGCCGGTATTGGGCACGGCATAGACGGCGATGTCGGGGCGAAACAGCGATCCGATAAAGGCGAAGGGGAAGGCGAAACCATGCCACAGCCCCCACCAGAAACCGGGTGCGGCGGCTTCGGCGGAAATGCCTGCGTCGATCTGCGAAGCGCAGGCGGTGAGGAGGAGGGTGGCGAGGAGGGCAAAGATAAACTTAGGCAAGGTTTTCTCGGCAATCACTTCGGTTCGTCTAATCTATTTGCGCTTCGGTGGTGGTGGTGGCATCGGCGGCGCAGCGGATTTGTTCACATCCCGGTTGCCGCTGCTCCCCGCTCCCGGCGGAAGTGATGGGGGCCTTGGCGGCGATGGCGGTGAACTCTTCCCCTTGCTCATTCTCTACTCCTATCCCAAGCACGGCAATCATGGCCACAGCTACTAAAGAGAGTGCAAACGCTGTAAACTGGATAACCTGGGTGATCCCAACTAACTTATTTGCGGTGGGCTCATCATATCGAGAAATTTCTCTTTTGTAATATTTTTCGAGCAAGCTTAGCTGTTCTCGATAGGCCATCGAAGAATATACATGTTCGCTCAAACCGGCAATTACTGATGTACTTAACCCAGCAATTGCCAGCAAAAACATCCAGTAGCTAGCCCCTGAAAAGTTAGCGCGCTCGCCCACTGCATAGCCGGCCAGCAAAACCAGGAGAGCTGAAGACAACTGAATAAGCGTCTTCACTAAGCTGTCTTGTGCTTCCCTCCGCGCTTTAACGAGATCAGTGCGCTCCGACATCATTATGTCGTAGCACTCTCTCTCATCACAGCCGTCGTGCGGGTGGGGTTCGCTCATCGAATTCGTAGCTACTTTTTCTTAGGTTTGTCCGGCGCTTGGGTAAGCGCAGCAGCAGAAACAGACTTGGTTTCACTTGGTGTGAGCTTGCCTGTCCGCAAGCCTTTTGACGCCAGACTTGCTACCTTAGCCGAAGTCTTTTCGTTCTTTGCCATTTCTTATCCCTCCAACATTGGATTGAGATTTTCGTAGTGACTCACTGACAAGCCAGACACTCGTCATAATCGGTCGTCGGCAGTTCATACACCGCCGCCTCGGCGGTGTTGTCCGCCTCCACCCCGCCGGCAAAGCCCGCGCGCTGGACCGATTTCGAGCGAAGATAATACAGCGATTTGATGCCCTTTTCCCACGCCTGGAAATGCAGCATCGCCAGGTCCCATTTGTCGACATCGGCCGGGATGAACAAGTTCAGGCTCTGCGCCTGATCGATGAACGGCGAGCGGTCGGCGGCGAATTCGAGCAGCCAGCGCTGGTCGATCTCGAAGCTGGTCTTGTAGGCGGCCTTTTCCTCGTCGGTAAGGAAATCGAGGTGCTGAACTGAGCCGCCCTTTTCCAGAATCGAATTCCAAACGGTGGTGGAATTCTTGCTCTTCCTGTCGAGGATCTTTTCCAGATAGGGGTTCTTCACCACAAAGCTGCCCGACAGCGTCTTGTGGGTGTAGATATTGGCCGGAATCGGTTCGATACACGCGCTGGTGCCGCCGCAGATGATGGAAATCGACGCGGTCGGCGCGATCGCCATCTTGCAGCTGAAACGCTCCATCGCGCCCATGTCCTCGGCATCGGGGCAGGGGCCACGTTCCTTGGCCAGCATCATGCTCGCCTCATCCGCCTTGGCGCTGATGTGCTTGAACATCTTGAGGTTCCACACTTTCGCCATCGGGCTTTCAAAGCCGATGCCCTTCATCTGCAGGAAGGAGTGGAAGCCCATCACCCCCATGCCCACGCTGCGTTCGCGGCTGGCGGAATATTTGGCCCGCGCCATTTCGGGCGGCGCGCGGTCGATGTAATCCTGCAGCACATTGTCGAGGAAGCGCATCACGTCCTCGATGAATTGCCTGTCGCCTTCCCATTCCTCCCATTTTTCCAGATTGAGCGAGGACAGGCAGCACACTGCGGTGCGATCATTGCCCAGATGATCGATGCCGGTGGGCAGGGTGATCTCGCTGCACAGATTGGAGGTGGACACCTTCAGCCCCAGATCGCGGTGATGCTTGGGCATCATCCGGTTCACCGTATCCGAAAAGACGATATAGGGCTCGCCCGTGGCGAGGCGCGTTTCCACCAGTTTCTGGAATAGCGCGCGCGCATCCACCGTCTTGCGCACGCTGCCGTCCTTGGGGCTCTTGAGATCGAAGCTTGAACCGGCGCGCACCGCTTCCATGAATTCGTCGGTCAGCAGCACACCGTGGTGCAGGTTCAATGCCTTGCGGTTGAAATCGCCCGATGGTTTGCGGATTTCGAGGAATTCCTCGATTTCGGGATGGTGGACGTCGATATAGCAGGCGGCCGAACCGCGCCGCAGCGAACCCTGGCTGATCGCCAGCGTCAGGCTGTCCATTACCCGCACGAAGGGGATGATGCCGCTGGTCTTGCCGTTCAGGCCCACCGGTTCGCCGATGCCGCGGACATTGCCCCAATAGGTGCCAATGCCGCCGCCTTTGCTGGCCAGCCAGACATTCTCGTTCCAAGTGCCGACGATCCCGTCGAGGCTGTCGGACACCGAATTGAGATAGCAGGAAATCGGCAGACCGCGCGTGGTGCCGCCGTTGGACAATACCGGAGTGGCGGGCATGAACCACAGATTGGAGATGTAATCATACAACCGCTGCGCGTGTTCGGCATCATCGGCATAGGCATCGGCCACGCGGGCGAACAGATCCTGATAGCTTTCGCCCGGCAGCAGATAGCGGTCCTTCAGCGTTTCCTTGCCGAAATCGGTGAGATTGGCATCGCGCGCGGGGTCGGTCTGAACGTCGAAACGGCGCGGCTGGATGGTCTTGGAATCACCCTTCGATGCTGCCGCCGCCGTGGCGACTGCCGCCAGCGCCCCGGCACTCGCCTGCGCCACCAGATCTTCCGAGCCTGCATCCTTCTTGTCCATGCTCACTGCCTTTGTTTCGGATTGCCGGCGGGCGGGCGGTTCTGCGGCATTGCCCGCAACATTGGTTTCCAGTGCCATCGCCGCGTCGTCTCCGTTTCGAAATTCCATCAGCCCCGTATCCCGTCCTGTTGGTAAGGGCATGCCGGATATTGATCCGTTGCCCCGCCTTTGTTCCACTTGTGTTCGACTCGGGCAGATTTGCCAGTCTAGCCGATCACACCCCTTTGTTCACCTCGCCCGGCGAAAAACTTGTCCCCGGTTAATCCGTGTCCGATCCTCCGTTCGCCCGCAGTAGGTCCCTCTCCCCAGCGAATCGAAGCCCCTGGTGCAAAGCTGCACATTGCGGCTTCAAATCTAGGTCTAGTGGGTGCCCCCGGCAAAACGACCACAACCCATAGTGAATCGCACAGAGCCGCTGCGCAAGAGGGTTAAGCCATTTTTAACGCGCCACCCTCCCCGATTTTGTGTGTGTGTTAGCCAGCCAATACGCCGCGACGCGTGGAGTTTCCACGGCTCGCGGGGCGCGCAAGGGGCAAAACGCATCTGCGGAAAAAAATCTGTGGGATTGCGCGATGGCGAATCAATCCGCGGTGGCGTTGAATCATGGGAATCGCGGCGCGCAACAAGGCTGCCGCCCGTTTACCCGGTGTTTACCAAGACTGGGCGATAATGCGCGCACCGGGCACAGGGCTGCCGCGCACAGCAGGCGGCCGGACGACAGCAGACGGGGTACACAATGATCGCATTCATCAAAGCCATTCCATTCGGCATCGTGCTGACCGTTCTGATAGCGCTGTTCATGGGATCGGGCGGCGCAACCGGAGGGATGCTCAACATCTTCCGGGTGGATGTGGATTATGCGCCGCTGATGATGGATTTCACCTTCTACTGGAGCTGGATGCTGTTCCTGGGCGGCACGGCGCTGGCCTTCGCCTTCATGCTGATGATGGGCGACTAATACCCGAGAGGCAGACGCACTACCTCTGCGAGCGACAGCGGCAGGGCGAAGCATTCACCAAGCACGGTGCGATATTCCGCCGCATCCGCGATTGTCCGCTTCAACGGTTGCGCCCCGGCGCGCCACAGCGTCCATTCGCGGCCGGTCAGGCTGGCAAAGCCATCGGGCAGGCAGCGGCTGACGATGCAATGCTGCGTGAAGCGCGATGCGGGATGCGTTGCCGCCCAGTGGCAGCCCAGCGCCATGTCGGCAGGTGCCACCTGCGCCAGATCGAAGGCGAATTGC
>JBGSLI010000575.1:0-3082 GCA_041740775.1 Alteraurantiacibacter sp.
CGATGCGGTTCAGGCGGGAGGCGGGACCGCCGAACTATCGCCCGACGGCAGCTTCAGCCAAAGGCCCGACGCGGCGGTGGTTGTATTCGGCGAAAAACCCTATGCCGAATTCCAGGGTGATCGCGCCACTCTGGCGCTCGATGCGGCGCTGACCGGCCCCTATGCCACTTTGCGCGATCTTCGCAAACAGGGCATTCCGGTGGTGGCACTGATGATTACCGGTCGCCCGCTTTACGTCAATGAAGCGCTGAACAATGCCGACGCATTCGTGGTGGCGTGGCTTCCGGGTAGCGAAGGCGGCGGCATTGCCGATGTGCTGGTGAGCGCAACCGGGGGCGCCCCGCGCCATGATTTCAACGGCACCCTGCCCGCAGCATGGCCAATCGCTCCCGACATGCAGAGGGGCGCGCTCTTTCCGCTCGGATACGGACTTAACTACGCCAGCCCGCGCACCGTCTGGCGGGATCTGCCGGTAGAGCAGATGGCCGAGCAAGCAGGCGACAGCCGGGTGTGGTTCGCCGATGGTACCCCGGCGCCTGCCTGGTCGCTCTATCTGTCCGATCCCTCGCAACCGGGAAGCCAGACCCGCATCACCACGGTGCCCGTCGATGCCTTTGGCGGGCGGGTTCGGATAAGCGCCGTCAATCATCTGGTGCAGGAAGGCGCGCGCCGGTTCGAGATCGCATCGGGCGAAGCGGCAATATCGCTCAGTGCCAGCAATCCGGTCGAAATGACGCGCGAAGCCAATGCCGATATCCTGCTGCTGTTCACCGTGCGGGTGGATTCATCACCCCAGCGGGCCGCAATCGCGATGCGAGACGGCAATGGCGAAATGCGGATCAGCGCCATCAGCCTGCCCGCGCGCGACAGCTACGTTCGCTATGGTCTGCCGCTGAGATGCCTGCGCGAAAAGGGGATCGACATGGCCGAAGTGGCAACGCCCTTCGTTCTGGCAACCGATGGTGCCGCCGATCTTTCGCTTTCCGAAGTGCGTCTGGGCACCGATGCCGAAGAGGTTCTGACCTGTTCCTGAGTGCCGGGGACGGGCGATCAGCAACAATCGCGTGGGGCCACCAGAAAGGCTGGCTGCGCCAATTGTCAGCGGCGATATCGGCGGCGGCCGGCCCGGCGGCCAGCGGCTGCGGGTTCATCTCAATCCCCGGCCGCAGCGTAAGGCCCGATCACCAGCCCAGTGAACAGGCCGGCGTGAACCGAAGCCAGCCCTTCGATATCGGCATCGCTGACCAAACGGATCCAGTCGTCCGCGCCATGCGGCCGCCAGGCAAGATGGGCCGAACCACCGTCGATCCGCAGTCGCAAATCGATCGCGTCGATGGCAGCAAGCGGGACACGGGCGATCACAGCGCCCGTCGCCTCATCGGCCGGGCTGTCTTTCAATCGCGCCACCAGCGTGGGTCCCGATCCGCTTCCCTCGATGCCGAATGCAAGGAAATGGGCTTCATTCATATAGGCGAGCAGACCGGCGAAGTCCTCCTGTTCGCGGGGCGCAAAGGCGACACGGGTGGTGACTTCGGCGGCATGGTGGCGCAGGCGACGCCCGGTGAATGCGGGATTCCTCGGCGAATGCGCGGAGTCGCGTCCGGGAATAATCCACAATTCGCCCGCCGCGCGGTCCAGCCCCAATTGCTGCACCACACCAGGCGTGCGCAGGCTGATCCATTCGGGCGAGAGCCGCACATCGGCAAAGTCATCGCGCCAGTGGCGCCAGTCGGTGCCTGAAAATTGCGGCAACTGGGGCCGCGCAACCAGCGGTGGCAGCACTTCGCCGGGATCAAGAAAATGCGGCCAGCCGTCTTCCCACCTCAAGGGCAGCAGAAAGGTTTCGCGGCCCATCAGCGTGGATTGTCCCGCAAACGGCCGGGTGGCGAGAAATACCCCCCACCAGCTGCCATCATCCAGCCGCACCACATCGGCATGGCCTGTCGCCTCCACCCGATCGGGCCGGGCCGGGTCCATGTTCCGCTGGGTCAGGATCGGGTTTTTCCGTCCCGGCGTGTAAGGACCGGTTACCGCAGGCGCACGCCAGATGGTTTGCGAATGCTGATCGGCGGTGCCCCCTTCTGCGGTGAGCAGAAAATACCATTCGCCTACCTTGTAGATATGCGGTCCTTCGGCCCAGATCGGCCGATCTTCGGGCACAACTCCGCCATCCACCAGCAGGGTGCGTTCGGGGTCCATCTGCATGGTGGCAGGATCGAACCGCTGCAACCACAAGGCACGGTGGCCTTCGTATTGTGGCTCGCCGGGAGGCGCATCATTGTAAACAATCCACGCGCTGCCATCATCATCGAAGAACAGCGAAGGATCGATGCCATCGAACGGCAACCACACCGGATCGCTCCACGGCCCTTCGGCGCGGTCTGCGGTGATGGCGAAATTGCCGCCACAATCGATGCAGGTGTTGACGATCCAGAATTTGCCATCGTGATGGGTGATGGCTGGCGCAAACAGCCCGCGATTGGTGCCCAGCCCGCTGAAATCCACCATGCCGGGCCGATCGATCGCATGGCCGACCAGCTTCCAGTGGACCAGATCCCGGCTGTGGAAGATCGGCAGGCCGGGAAACCAGCTGAAGGTGGAATTGACGAGATAGAAATCATCCCCCACCCGCACGATCGAAGGATCAGGGTGAAATCCGGGCAGCACCGGATTGCGGAACATTCCCGCAGGGGTGGGCAATTGCGGTTCCAGCGCGCGATATTCGACAAAATCGAAATGCGCCGTGGGCACTTCCTGCGCAGATGCCGGCAAGACTGCGGCAAGCCCGGCAATCGATGCTGCAAACAGCCTTCCACCCATGATCTGCTTCTCCCGTTCGCAAGAATCCGTGCCAAACCCCCTTGCCCCGCTTGCCTAGCCCACCTATGGTAGCGCTATCAATAGGGAAAGGGCCTGCGCGGCAATGGCCGTCGATCTGATCAGCATCCTGCCTGGGGATTTCTCCTCAGGCCATTTCATCGGCCGCGCATCGGCGCCGGAAGGGCCGTGCCTTGTCGCCATTCGCGGTGGCCGCCTGTTTGATCTGACCCAGGAAGTGGCCACCTGCGCGGGCGCGGTGGCG
>JBGSLI010000576.1:0-5720 GCA_041740775.1 Alteraurantiacibacter sp.
CACCCCCAGCGTGCGTTCGAGGATGCTGGAAAGCTCGTCCGGCGGGCCATGTTCGGGCAGGCCATCCACCTGCCGCAGGCCGAGCCGCAGGGCGATGTGGCGGTCCTGGCGGCCTTCATCCTGGTCTAATTCACGCGGAGGCGCGGAGACGCGGGGATTTTCGGGCCGTTCGCAAAGACGCAAAGATACAGAGGAACTGGTTCCTTCCGCGCCGCAGGCGCATGATCCATTATGCGCTCGCAGAGGCGCAGAACCTTCACCCTTCCCCGTCTGCGTCTGCGCGTCTGCGCGTGAATCATTCCCCTCCAGCACCTCCAGCGTGCAATCCCATTGCGAATGGTTCACGTCCACCGGCAGCACCATCACGCCATGTTCGCGCGCATCACGCACGATCTGCGCCGGGGCGTAGAAGCCCATCGGCTGCGAATTGAGCAGCGCGGCGGCGAAGGCGGCGGGGAAATGGCATTTGAGCCAGCTCGATACGTAAACCAGATGGGCAAAGCTGGCGGCGTGGCTTTCGGGAAAGCCGTATTCGCCAAAGCCCCTGATCTGGTTGAAGCAGCGCTGGGCGAAATCGCGATCGTAACCGCGCGTCACCATGCGTTCCACCATCATGTCCTGCAATTCGTCCACCCTCCCGCGGCTGCGGAAGGTGGCCATCGCCTTGCGCAGCCGGTTGGCCTCCGCACCGCTGAACTTGGCCGCGTCGAGCGCGATCTTCATCGCCTGTTCCTGAAAGATCGGCACCCCCAGCGTGCGTTCGAGGATGCTGGAAAGCTCGTCCGGCGGGCCATGTTCGGGCGATGGGGCGGGGATCACAACCCTTTCCGCCCCCCGGCGACGCTTGAGATAGGGATGCACCATATCGCCCTGGATCGGGCCGGGCCGCACGATCGCCACCTGGATCACCAGATCATAAAAGGTGCGCGGGCGCAGGCGCGGCAGCATGTTCATCTGCGCCCGGCTTTCCACCTGGAACACGCCCAGCGAATCGCCCCGCCGCAGCATTTCATAGGTTTCCGGGTCCTCGCGCGGGACGCTGGCGAGCTGCAGGCGGCGGTCGTGGTGATCCTCCAGCAGATCGAGGCATTTGCGGATGCAGGTGAGCATTCCCAGCGCCAGCACATCCACTTTCAATATGCCCAGCGCATCGATATCGTCCTTGTCCCATTCGATGAAGCTGCGATCGGGCATGGCGCCATTGCCGATCGGCACGGTCTCGGTGAGCGGCCCCTGGGTGAGGATGAACCCGCCCACATGCTGGGACAGATGGCGCGGCATTCCAATCATTTGCCGGGTCAAGGCGAGAACACGCCTTAAGTGCGGATCGGCCAGATCCATGCCCGTTTCGGCGACATGGCCTTCGTCAATCTCCTTGCCCCACCCGCCCCATACGGTACGCGACAGCGCGGCGGTGACATCCTGGGTCAGCCCCATCGCCTTGCCCACTTCGCGGATCGCCATGCGCGGGCGATAATGGATCACCGTGGCGGCGAGGCCGGCGCGGTGACGGCCGTATTTGCGATAGATATACTGGATCACCTCCTCGCGCCGTTCGTGCTCGAAATCGACATCGATATCGGGCGGCTCCTGCCGGTCTTCGGAAATGAAGCGATCGAACAGCAGCGCGTGTTTCGCCGGATCGACGCTGGTAATTTCGAGGCAGTAGCACACCGCCGAATTGGCCGCGCTGCCACGCCCCTGGCACAGGATCGGCGGTGCCTGCGCGCGCGCAAAATCGACGATATCCTTGATGGTGAGGAAATAGCGCGCCAGACCAAGCTTGCCGATCAACGCCAGTTCGCGGCCCAGCGTCGCCTTCACGCTATCGGGCACGCCCGAAGGATAGCGCCGTCCCGCGCCTTGCCACGTTTCCGCCGCCAGGTGTTGCTGCGGGGTCAGCCCGTCGGGATGGATCTCTTCGGGATATTCGTATTTCAACTCGTCGAGGCTGAAGCGGCAGCCATCGGCCACTTCGCGCGCCGCCGCAATCGCGTGGGGCCAGCGGGCGAACAGGCGCAGCATCTCCTCCGGGCCTTTCAGGTGCCGTTCGGCATTGGCGTGGAGCAGATGGCCCGCCCTTGCCACCGTGGTCTTGTGGCGGATCGCAGTCATCACATCGTGCAGCGGGCGGCGATCGGGCGCGTGGTATTGCACATCATTGGTGGCGAGCAGGCGCAGCCCGTTTGCCCGCGCCAGCGCATCGATCCGGTCTATCCGGGCGATATCGTTTCCGCTGTAGAGATGACTGGCAGCAAGGTGGCGCAGGCCGGGGAGTTGCTGGCACAAATGGTGCAGGAGATCAGGAAACGGGGCGGTGATTATACGCGATTCAGGCATAGGTGCGGCGGCGCGGAGAGAATTTGAAAAATCTTCCCCTTCCCTTCTCCGCGTCTCCGCGTCTCCGCGTGGCTCCCCCAAAGGAAACGGCACCACATTGCCCGGCACCGCGATGGCAAGGCGCGCGTCCAGATCGCGCGGAGGCAGCGCGATCAGCTGCACGCCCTCGCCGTCTTTCCCGGCGCAATGTTCGGCCAGCATGGCGAGGGTAATCTCGCAGGCACCCTTTTCCTGCCATTCGCCATCCGGCGTGCGCATCCGCCCGGCGCTGATCAGGCGGCACAGGCAGCCATAGGCAGCGCGATCGGTGGGATAGGCGAGGAAGGCGAGGCCCTCTGTCGTCTCGATCCGGCAGCCGATCACCGGGCGCAGTTTGATCGCCTTCGCCTCGCCATGCAGCCGCACCACGCCCGCCATCGAATTGGCATCGGCAATCCCGATCGCATCATAGCCCAGCGCGCGGGCGGCCAGCACCAGATCCACCGCATCCGACGCGCCGCGCAGGAACGAAAAGCAGGACACCAGGCCGAGTTCGACGAAGCGCGCGCGCGGCGGCGCGTCTATCTCGCCGGGATCGCATTCGATCCTGCGCCTGGGGAGGAGATCGCTTTCGGGCACGTCACGCAGTCAATTTCCGCCAATCACAACATCACCGCCGCGCCACCGCTGGCCATACCGGCAGGAATGGCATAAATGTTCTTTATATGTTCCAATTAGCCAATCGCCAAGAAAAATCGCCCGGATTGCGATACCGCCACAAACCCGTATTTTCTTTTGCGAACCATTTGCATATGAAAGCCCTGCGTACCGGGCCCCTCTGGCGAGCAATGCTCGCGATGTCGGACGCGATAGAGGGGCGGTTCGAACCAATCATCACGCCCTGAAACTTATCGCAAAGGCATACGCAGCCTGCTGCGCATGCCTTGCCGAACGAACAGTAAGGAGACGATCATGATGTCACGCAGAGCAATGTTGGGAACCACAGGAGCAATAGGAGCAGGCGCCGTTCTGGGCAGCAGCGCAATGGCCGCCACGCAGGACAATGCAGGCGGACTCACTCCCGCGCCGCCAGCTTCCGACCTTACGCCCGATCAGGCGCTGGACCTGCTGCGCGAAGGCAATGCCGCCTTTCTGCGCGGCGAACAGACGCGGGTGCTGACCAGCGCCCAGCGGCGGCTGGAACTGGCGGCCGGGCAGCATCCCTTTGCCGCCTATGTCACCTGTTCTGACAGCCGCGTTCCGCCCGAATTGCTGTTCGGGCGCGGGCTGGGCGAATTGTTCATCATACGCAATGCCGGCAATACCGTGGATACGGTGGCGCTGGGATCGATCGAATATGCCGTGGCGGTATTGCAGGTGCCGCTAGTGGTGGTGATGGGGCATCAAAGCTGCGGCGCGGTGAAGGCGGCTACCGATGTGGTGAACCACAATGCCACCTTCCCCGGCCAGATCGGCCCGATGATCGAACCCATCATTCCCGCCGTGCTGGCCGCGCGGGGCGAAGAAGGCGATCTGCTCGACAATTCGGTACGCGCAAACGTGCGCCGGGTGGTGCGCCAATTGCGCGAACAGACCGATCCGATCATGCTGGAACCCCAGCGCAGCGGAAAGCTCAAGGTAGTGGGCGCCTATTACGATCTGGAACAGGGCCGGGTGGACTTTTTCGATCTGCCCTGATCGCGCAGCATCCTCATAACGGCAAGGGTCGCCACCATCGTGGGCAGGCGCACCCTTGCCATGCTGCTATGCAGGGCGGGAATTCTTTCGCCATTAACCATGCCTGCTCACCCCGCCTTTACCAATGCCCTTCACTTTCCGGCAAATGCATCATCACGGGGCATTGCAATGAGATTGTTCGGGCGCGAGAAGACCGTTTCGGCACCCGAACGCCGGAATGCGCCGCGCGTGCGGGTGGATTGCATGGCAGTGCTGGTGATGCCGAGCGGAAACATTGCCGGGCGGTTGTTCGACATTTCCGATGCCGGGGCCCGGATCACGGCGGAAAACCCGCCGGGCAAGGGCTGTTCCGCCATTCTCGAATGGCCCTGGGGCGAGGCCTTCTGCCGCATCACCTGGACCAAGCCGGGCATGTGCGGGGTGGAATTCGATCGCCCGCTGCTGGCGAGGGTCTTGCAGGAAACGATCGAATCGGCTCCGGCAGGCCTCCGCCTTATATATTCTGCCGATCCTGCTTGCACTGGCACTGGAACAGATCCCGGCGCGCATGGAAGCAATCCGCACAATCCTTCCACCGCCCGCCCGCGCCTCTTCTGTTAGTCGCACCGTTGCATTCCCATTGAGCCGCGCGCGCGCATCGGGCATGGGGCGCCGATGGATATCATCGCCCTGCTTTCCGATCCGGCCGCATGGCTGGCGCTGCTCACCCTTATCGCGCTGGAGGTAATCCTCGGCGTCGACAACCTGATCTTCATCGCCATCCTTTCGAACAAGCTGCCCGCGCATCAGCAGCAGCGCGCGCGCCGCATAGGCCTGTCGCTGGCGCTGGTGATGCGGATCGGCCTGCTGATGCTGATCGGCTGGATTGTCACCTTGCAAACTCCGCTGTTCGATCTGGGCATTGCGGGCGCGCCCGGCCCCTATGGCGAACCCACGTTCGAAACCGCCTTTTCCGGGCGCGACCTGATCTTGCTGGCGGGCGGATTGTTCCTGCTGTGGAAGGCGACCAAGGAAATCCACCATTCGATGGAGCCGGGAGACGAATCGGGCGATCTGCTGGACAAGACACCGGGCATCGCCAAGGCCGCCACCGCTACCTTCGGCGCGGTGATCGCGCAGATCGTGGCGATCGATCTGGTGTTCTCGGTCGATTCGATCCTGACTGCGGTGGGCATGACCGACGTAATCGCGATCATGGTGACCGCCGTGGTCATCACCGTGGGGGTGATGATGGTGGCCGCCGATCCGCTGTCGCGTTTCATCGAGAAGAACCCGACGCTGGTGATGCTGGCGCTGGCGTTTCTGGTGATGATCGGCCTGGTGCTGATCGCCGACGGCTTCGGCTTCCACGTGCCCAAGGGCTATATCTACGTGGCGATGGGCTTTTCGGTGGGGGTGGAGATCCTCAACATCATCCAGCGCAACAAGCGCGCGAGGATCGCCGCAGGGGGCTGAGCCGCCTCATCCGCACAGCTTAGGCGCACAGCTTAGGCGCACAGCCCCTGCAAAAACCAGTCCGGTTCGCCGCCGCGGCCATCTCCTGCCAGCCCGGCGCGGTAGATCCAGTAGCGGCGGCCAATTGCATCCTCCACCCGGTAATAGTCGCGCAACCGGGTGCTGCCTTTCTCGCGCCACCATTCGGGCGCGATGCGTTCGGGCCCTTCCACCCGCGCCACGTCGAACAGCGCGCCGCGCCAGCGGAA
>JBGSLI010000577.1:0-3129 GCA_041740775.1 Alteraurantiacibacter sp.
CAGATCGTCCAGCGCCCCGTCCGCCAGCACCGCAGCGATGGCCCCGGCAATGGCGTTTTCGCCCGCCGCGCGCGCGGCATCGTCCAGCTGGCCGTCTATAGCCTCGCGCAGATGCCGCACGATCAGTTCCTGCAAGGCTTCGTGCCGGGCGAAGGGATCATCGTCATGCGCGGCGAGGAACACCAATTCCGCGCGCGCGATATCGCGTTCGATCACCACTGGCGCGGAAAAGCCGCGATTGATCGAAAGCACCGGCGGTCTGGCGTGATCGGGAAAGATGAAGCTGGCCTCCTCCGTGTCCAGCACCAGCAATTGCTCGCCTGTGTGGCTCCCTGTTTCAGGATCGAACAGCGCCAGCCTGATCGGGATCACCATCGGCTGCTTGTCGGGCTGGCCGGGCGTGGGCGGCACCTGCTGCGCCAGATGTAGTGTGGCGGCATCGCCGTCATGCGTCAGCCGCACCGAAACCTTCGGCGTGCCCGCCTGCGCATACCACAGGCGGAACTGCGCCAGATCTAGCCCCGCGCCATCCTCCATCGCGCGGATGAAATCCTCGCAGGTCGCCGCCTCGCCGTCGTGGCGATCGAAATACAGGTCGCAACCTGCGCGGAAAGGTTCCTCGCCCGCCATGCTGCGCATCATGCGGATCACTTCGGCGCCCTTGTTATACACGGTGGCGGTGTAGAAATTGCTGATCTCGCGGAAACTGTCGGGCCGGATCGGGTGCGCAAGCGGGCCGCTGTCTTCGGGAAATTGTGCCCCGCGCAGCACCCGCACATCCTCTATCCGCTTGACCGGCGCGCTGCCCATGTCCTGGCTGAACAACTGGTCGCGCAGCACGGTGAAGCCTTCCTTCAGCGAAAGCTGGAACCAGTCGCGGCAGGTGACGCGATTGCCCGACCAATTGTGGAAATATTCATGCGCGATCACGCCTTCCACCGCGTCGAAATCGGCATCGGTGGCGGTTTCGGTATCGGCCAGCACATAGCGCGTGTTGAAGACGTTGAGCCCCTTGTTCTCCATCGCCCCCATGTTGAAATCGCTTACGGCGACGATATTGAACACGCCCAGATCATATTCGCGCCCGAACACCTCCTCGTCCCAGCGCATAGCGCGCTTCAAGGATTCCATTGCGTGGTCGGTGCGCGCTTCATCCCCTTTCCGCACCCAGATATTGAGCGCGACTTCGCGGCCCGACATGGTGGTGAAGTTGTCTGAATTGGCGACCAGATCGCCCGCCACCAGCGCGAACAGGTAGCTCGGCTTGGGCCAGGGGTCGTGCCACTGCGCCCAATGCGTGCCGTCCTCTCCATCGCCCTCGGCCTCCAGATTGCCGTTGGACAGCAGCACCGGGAACTGCGCCTTCGGCCCCTGCATCCGCACGCTGTAGGTGGACAGCACATCGGGCCGGTCGGGAAAAAAGGTGATGCGGCGGAACCCCTCGGCCTCGCATTGGGTGCAAAGCATGCCTTCAGAGGCATACAGCCCCATCAGCTTGGTATTGGCCGCAGGATCGATCTGGGTGGCGATGGCGATTTCATGCCCCTCGCCCGTCAGCGGAACGATGAGATCGCCATTGTCGATCGACCAGTTGTTCACCGGCACGCCATCCACCGTCACGCTGAGCGGTTCGATCCCGTCGCCGTTCAGCCGGATGGTGGGCGCGGCATCGGCGCGCGCATTGCGCATGACGGTGAGCCGGGCGACGATCCGTGTGGCATCGAGGCCAAGATCGAAATCGAGCGCCACTTCGGGCACCAGCCATGCAAACGGCCTGTAATCCGCGCGGCGGATGGTGACAGGATCGTGCGGTTCTCCGGCGGCGTCGGCCATCTGGGCGTTGCTGTCTGGGGCGGAAGGGGTGCGGGCAATATCCATCGGTGAAAACTGGGGCCTTATCGGGCGCGTGTCGAGAGGCTAAACGCGCAGTATGGCACATCTGTTCATTTTCGGACTGGGATATACGGCGAAACGCATAAAAGCGCGGGCTGAGGCGCTGGGGTGGCAGGTTTCGGCCACGGGCTCGGATGGGGAAATCGCCTTTGCTGACCAGGCCGCGGTCGCCGCCAGCATCACGCAGGCCGACTATATCCTCTCCTCGGTTCCGCCCGCCGATGGCGGCGATCCGGTGCTCGATGCTTATGGCGCGCTGCTGGCGGGCAAGCGGCTGGGATATCTCTCCTCCACCGGCGTTTATGGCGATACCGGAGGGGCGTGGGTGGATGAGACTGCTCCTACCGGCGTTGGCCGCCGGACCGCGCGGAGCGATTGCGATGCGCGGTGGCTGGCGCTGGGCGCGCAGGTGTTCCGCCTGCCGGGAATCTACGGGCCGGGGCGCTCTGCGCTGGACCGGGTGCGCGCCAGTGGTTCCGGGGCCAGGGCGCACCGGATCGATCTGCCGCAGCAGGTGTTCAGCCGCGTGCATGTGGAGGATATCGCCAGCGGGGTGCTGGCGGCGATGGAACAGCGCGCGCCGCCCGGAGCCTACAATCTCGCCGACGATCTGCCGGGCAGCCAGAATGCGGTGATCGAGGAAGCCTGCCGCCTGCTGGGGGTGGAACCGCCGCCGCTGGAGACGCTGGAGCAGGCAGACCTCAGCCCGATGGCGCGCGGTTTCTATGCCGAAAACCGAAGGGTGGCGAACGGAAAGGCGAAGCGTTTGCTAGGCTGGCAGCCGCGTTTTCCGACCTATCGCGAAGGGCTCAGAGCCCTGCTTTGACCTGCCGCGCCCGCAGCGCCACGATCATCCCCGCCATCGCCAGCACCCCGCCCGCCACCGCCAGCTCCGTCCAGCGATAGCCTTCCAGCAGCGTCGAGATCAGCATCGCGATCACCACCACCAGCACCCCGTTATACGCCGCGCGCCCCGCTCCCAGATCGCGCACCAGCTGGTAATAGAGCGGGAAGGTCACCACCGATCCGGCCAGCGCCAGCCATGCCGTTCCCAGCCAGAATCCCGCGTGCTGCGGCACCTGCGGCGGGCCGTCGAAAGTCCACGCCAGCGCAGCGTCGATCGCGGTGCCATACAGCATCGACCACGCCAGGAGGCTGATCAGCGGAACGCTGCGCCCGGTGCGCCCCGCCTGCACGACATTGGCGACAGAGGCCGCCAGCATCGCCCCCAGCGCC
>JBGSLI010000578.1:0-1814 GCA_041740775.1 Alteraurantiacibacter sp.
CAGCGTGCCCGCCGCGCGCGCGGCGCGCGCTTCGATTACCGCTTGCGGGCGCAGGAAGGAGCCGACGTGATCGGCACGCGAGGGGAGTTTGAAAGTCATGATGCAATAGTCCTGTCGTGGCGATTGGCGCAATCCGGTCCAGCGTCACGGCGCGGGCTCGCGCTCGACTGTCGGCGGGCTCCATAAGCCGGGCAAGTGCGCCTGCGCAACAGACATTGTGCGCCCCGGTCCCAAACCCGCCTTGACCTCGCGCGTGGCAATCCTAACGATAGTTAAAGTTGCGCGGCTGCCGCATTGGTGGAGTCGCGCGCAGGCTTTGGGAGAGGCGAGAATGCATTGGTGGAAGCTGGCGGCATCGACTGCCGTGATCCTGGCGCTGCCGTCGTGCCAGACGATGGAAGCGGCGGATGTGGCGGAGGCGGCACCCTCTGCACCTCTTCAAGTGGGCGCGGTTGACGCCGCCGATCTGCTCGCCGCCGCTGGCAATAACGCCAACTGGCTCACCTATGGCCGCGATTATGCCGAACAGCGTTTCAGCCCGCTGGCCGCGATCAACCGCGCCAATGTCGGCCAGCTCGGCCTCGCCTGGTATGCCGACATGGACACCGCACGCGGGCAGGAGGCAACCCCGCTGGTGATCGACGGGCAATTGTTCGTCACCACCGCGTGGAGCAAGGTGAAAGCCTATGACGCCACCACCGGCGCGCCCTTGTGGGAATATGATCCGCAGGTGCCCGGCGAGACCGGCGTGAAGGCGTGTTGCGACGTGGTCAATCGCGGGCTGGCGGCGTGGGGCGATATGCTTTTCCTGGGCACGCTGGACGGGCGGCTGGTGGCGCTGGACCGGGCGAGCGGGCGCGAGGTGTGGTCCACCGTCACCGTCGATCAGTCGATGAGCTACACCATCACCGGCGCGCCGCGGGTGATCGACGGCAAGGTGATTATCGGCAATGGCGGGGCGGAATTTTCCACCCGCGGCTATGTCAGCGCCTATGATGCGGCAACGGGCGAAATGCTGTGGCGGTTCTACACCGTTCCCGGCAGCCCTGCCGAAGCCGCCGGTGAGCCTGCGCATCTTGCCGCCGCGCGCGAGACGTGGAGCGGCGAATGGTGGCATCTGGGCGGCGGCGGCACGGTGTGGGATGCGATGGCCTATGATCCCGCGCTCGATCTGCTCTATATCGGGGTGGGCAATGGCAGTCCGTGGAACCAGGCCTATCGTTCGCCCGGCGGGGGGGATAATCTCTATCTTTCCAGCATCGTGGCGCTGCGGCCCGGAACGGGCGAATATGTGTGGCATTACCAGACCACGCCGGGCGACACCTGGGATTTCACCGCCACCCAGCACATCATGCTTGCCGATCTGGAAATTGGCGGGCGGCAGCGGCAGGTGCTGATGCAGGCACCCAAGAACGGCTTCTTCTACGTGATCGACCGCGCCACCGGAGAACTGATCAGCGCCAGCAATTACGTGCCGCAAAACTGGACCACGGGCATTGATCCAGCCACCGGTCGTCCGATCGAAGTGCCCGCAGCCCGCTATGACAAGACCGGGGTGCCGTTTGTTTCCACTCCCGGCGCGGGCGGCGGGCACAATTGGCATCCGATGGCCTTCGATCCCGGCGCAGGGCTGGTGTTCATCCCCGCGATCGAGGCGGGTTTTCCCTATTTCCCCGAAGGCCGGCTATTATTGTGATCTCTGCGAGCAGAAGGGACATACGATGCCTTACTGCGGGGTCTACAAGGCAATGAAGCCCGTAGAGCGTTTAAGGACGGCTATCGACAAGCGAGTCTGTTTTGGCTGCATTTCCAGG